>JBDLJP010000085.1:0-7967 GCA_039714295.1 Candidatus Fermentibacterota bacterium | reverse complement strand
GTATACGCAGTCGCCGTGTTCGGACATTTTCAGGAGGATCTTCAGAAACACTGGATGAGCGAACTGCGCCGTGTCCTGAAACCGGGTGGTTTTCTTCTTATAACTGTCAAGGGGAAGGATCGGACGGGTGAGTTGACCGGGGAGGATGCGGCGAAATTCATGTCTGGAAAACTCGTCGTGATCGAACCGGAAAGCTCCGGGGCGAATTACTGCCTTGTCTACCATCCTGACAGCTATTTCAGGAATAATCTCGCAGATGGTATGGAAGTCCTCTATTACGAACCGTCAGGATCACCGGATACCGTACAGGACGTCTACGTGCTCAAATAGGCTGCAGATGATTCCTGGATAGCATCGCTGCGCAAGCAGCTTTTACTCCCCGGTACTATCAGTTGAAAGAATTACCTGAGGGTTATTTCCAGTATTTTCGGTCTGCCGAGCATTGCTCCGGATACAGGTGTAATTTTCAGGAGAACCTCGTGCGGTCTGTCGAGCAGGTCCGTATCGAAATGCCATACGAGTTCACCTTCGTAGCTGCTGCTTGACCTGCTGAAGACATCTCCGGCTACCGTCGCTTCATCCCATGTGCAGCCGTTGTCTATGCTGAACGTAACCTGAAGATCAACGGTTCGGTTCCCCGGGTCGATCAGTTCGTAAGATACGGTGACTGTGCTGTTTTCCAGGGAAATATCACTGACAGCAGCCTGCATAACTGAAGGCACCCTGGAATTGTTGATCGAGAGCGGGCCTGCGGCTTCGGAGAAAACAGTATCCGCGTCAACTGCGCCAAGCCTTATTCTGAGTTCCATGGGTTCGATTCCCGGAAGGTCTTCCGATGAGTTCCAGATTACTGATGACTGGTATGAATATGGCAGGTACACTTCATCTGCCAGAAGACCTGCCGCGGGTATCCAGATGGATGAACCTTCCAGCTTGTATTGAAGTACCAGAGATATATCATCCTCTTCCAGGTCGGATATCCGGAATGAGATCGGTACGGAACCGTCGAAGTGTTCCCAGGTTCCAGGAGATGTAACTGTAACTGACGGAAGCCGGTTGTTATCTACATGAAAGAGAGAAGATGGTACTGCTGCTCCAGTGTCGAGGCTGCCTGGAACTACTCTGAACTTGACCTCTGAACCATCAAATCCGGGTATGTCCGTATCAGATTCCCAGATTATCTCGTACTGATAGGTACAGGCGGTTGGAATGGAACTCTCAAGAACAGTGGCTGCTTTCCAGTTAATACCTGCATCGGTCGAGTATTGGTAGTGAGCATCAAGCGGATTCTCATCCGGGTCGGTAAGTCTGACTCCAAGAGTGATTCTGCCGGAGACTTCAATTCCCGGTGCGATTATCTGACCGGACTGCAAACTGTCGGGTTCAAGATGGAGATCAGAGAGAACGCTCCAGGGGCCGGGATCCCCATCAGAGGCTCTGACTCTCAGAGCTAAATTCTCTATGTTCAATGAATCTACCCTGCTCGGAATACTCCATCTGAACGGATCACCGTAGAACCATTGCGGTATCTCGCAGGTGCTTCCGCTGAGGCGTGTGTTGTGCCAGGTTTCCTGATTATCAACAGAATACTGCGCCTGAAGCTGAATTACATCGCTCTCTGGATCTTCAACTGCATACTGTATAACGAAAGATCCTTTCGAAACCTCTTCCGATGTGAAAAGGTGCAGTGCAGGAGGGATGTTGTTATCCACATGGAATACATTTGACAGACCGCTGAGACCGGGTCCGTCCGGGCAGTACGGTGTAACCTTCAGAACACACCGTCCCTGATCCTGTCCCGGAAGATCCTCATCGGTGAACCAGATGATGCTGCTGCCGTCATCACGGTAACTGCGGGTCTCCTGCCATGAGTACCCGGCATCGGTGGAATACGCAAGCGAAATATCCGTTACATTTCTGCCGCTTATCTCGTAAGGAAGGGTCACAGCTCCCGACGCCTCGTACGTTATGCTTCCTGCACGGACAGCGGGAAGATAAGATATTCCGTAACTTCCTGAATTGGACTCGTCGCACATAGCCTGAGGCCATGATGATGTTGCTGCACTGAGGGTGGATATTGAATAAACTGCGAGTTTTCCCGATCTGCCGAGAACAACAAGTTCCTGATGTCCATCTCCGTCGATATCACCTGCGGCGGGGGTTTTGGAAACAGGCTGTTCAAAATCGATGGGGAAACCATCAATAGTGTATCCATCAGCATTCCAGGCGTAAATAAATCCCGCATCGGATCCGACTATAACACCGAGTCCATCGCTGGTTCTGCTGATTATCGGTGAAGTCGGGAGACCGTCCGTAACATTCGGCCAGCGCCACTGTCCGGCTATTCTTCCGCTGCCGTTAACCAGGTGTATGGAACTGTCAATGCAGGATACTGCAAGCTGCAGCCCTGTAATATCCGGATCAAGATGACCGATTGCCACAGCACCACCCGTGGTTCTATTGTCAAGAAAGAAAGGCCAGCCTTCAATACCTGCTCCGCTTGAGCTTACGACATAGAGCCTGTTATTGAATGAAGTGAAAACAACATCGCTAAGACCATCGGCATCGATATCTGCTGTTACCGGGATACTTCCTGATGTGAATCCTGTGTTGATCGGCCATCCGGGAAGTGTCGATCCATCATGTGAGAGGACATACATCTGGGTCGTTACCAGCGCACATACAAGTCCGTATCCTGAATTACCTCCGAGAGAGAGCTGAGAGGGTTGCCAGTACAGTTTAGCGGGTAGCTCCACAGGCCATCCGGGCAGAGGGCTGCCATGAATATCGAGAAGATGAACCCGGGAATCGGCTGCACCGAACGCGATCTCGGGGACTCCGTCGTTATTCAGATCTACCGCCGAAATACCAGTAATAATCCCCGATCCCGCGAATACGGGCCACCCGGGCTGCTCGATCCCGCTGTGATCGACCATATGAATGTATCCGGTATTGTCCGCGTACATGACAACATTACCTGTGAGCTGTGAAAAGAAAGCAGCCGGTTTTTCTGATACTCCACGATCAAACGAAACAGGAAACCCATCCAGTATACGGCCCGTTCCAGTCCATCCCACAAGACCGTGCTCCCCGGCTGCAATGAAAATATCCATTGATCCTGCGGAGTTCTCAGCGAGCAGAGGTCCTGTCAGGGGAAGACAATGGATATCTGTCTCCCATTCAGGCGCCTGCAAAAATAATGCTGTCAAAATGAAAATGGAAAGGGACATTAAAACCTCAACTTATGTGATATATTTCTCATAACATACTAGTTTTTTTAACTCGTTGGAGTCGACAGTACATCCAAGTATTCAGGTTCAGCATGAAAGATGTATCGAGGTTGACTCGTGCGTAAATTTAATCAATAATTATCATCTGTGGTAATAGATATTGCCTGACTGTTCAAGAGGAGTTCAAGGAATGGAGAAGTTATGAAGTACCATATATTTATTGGTCTTCTTTTATTGTCTGCAGTTATAAATGCCGGTTCTCTTCCTTTTTCGCATTCCGGCGTTCTGGATTGTCCGAATGCATATGTGCTGCAGCATACAGAGGTCGAAATAGAACTGTCATCCTCGATTTATTCTGTTGAAGACGCTTCAGGCGCTTCCAACAGCGAGTTCATGATTACCGGACACCTTGATGTAGGATTGTTTCGATACGGTCAGATCGGAGTCTCATTCCTTGGCGACGGCGGGATAGTAGGGGATGTAAAATTCGCGGTACTGCATGAGGGTATTACGGTTCCGGCTTTCGCGATCGGTCTTGAGAATATTTCAGGAGAAGAGTACATTGACTGTTTCAAGATAGATTCCGCCGGTGTCGAACAGTTCTATCCGTACGATCACGCTCAGAACTGGTCGGCATACGGTGTTGTTTCAAAAGATCTCAGATACGTACTTGGCATCCCGGCTACAGTTAATCTGGGTATCGGTATCGGCCGTTTCGTAGGAGTAGTAGACGCAGGAGCGCTTGGTATCGGCAGCTCAATTTCCCATGGACTGTTCGGGTCAGTTGTTTATTATCCATCTGAAGCAATTTCCATTGCTCTGGAACAGGATGGACGCGATCTGAATCTCGGAGCATCCTACGATGTGACCGATTACATCACTTTTCAAATGGCATGGGCTGAGCTGGAACAGACGATATTCCCGCCCGAAGGTCAGAACAGAACCGATATCATGCAGAATTCAAAAGTAACATTCGGAATTCAATCAAGATTCGGTCCCATCTTCGGTGCCGGACAGATCGCCCTTGAACGTGAACGGCAGCGAATTGAGAGAGCAAGAGATCGACTGGAGGAGCTTGAAGCCAGAAGACGCGCCGCAGAAGATGAACTCCAGAGACTCCGTGATCTTCTTGAGAACCGGTAAAGAAACGGCCACCTGATTATGAAGCTTCGTTCTTTATTGCTTCTGCTTGTCTGTTTCACTGCTGTCGGTGCCCAGACACCGGGTGATTCCCTGCAGACATCTGTACCTCCGGATACAACAGAAACCACAAGCATACTCCTTGAACGTATCGTTGCTGAGCTGGTGGAAGTGGAGGCTCAGATAGCCCGGGAAGAGGAACGGCTGGGACGGATCATGACCGAGCTGGTTCAGCTTCGAAGGCAGCACGCTATGCTTGCCAGCGCTGAAAGTGCATTCCTTCTTGGTGAGGAACTGTACACCACAGGATCGATAGTATGGGCAAGAGACGCTTTTGAATCCGTAGTGGTTAATTTCCCCGGTTCTGAATATTACGTTGAAGCTCTGTTCAGACTGGAACTTATCTCCTTTGAACTGCAGGATTATGAAGCAGCGGTTGAGTACTTCAACAGTTTGATAGAAACCGATCCTGCCTACGAATTCATCGATCTTGCATACATTGCTGCAGGTCTGTCAACATACAGTCTGGGAGATTTCGCGGGATCAAGAGCCCTCTATAACTATATTGCTCCTTCTAGTGAGTACGCTACATTATCGGAATACCTCAAAGCGGTTGCCTTTGTTGAAGAAGATAATATCGCAGCTGCCAAAAGCGCTCTTCAGGGGATAATCAGCAGCACAAGCGCATCCTCGGAAGATTCCGACCTGGCAGACAGGGCCAGGATAGCCCTCGCTCAGATATTGGTTGATCAGGAAGAAGATTACGATTCCGCCCTCGAACATTACTCCAGTGTTTCACCGTTCAGTTCCTATTACGATATCGCCATGATCGGTAAGGTTTGGACCCTGATGCGTCTTGGAGAATACCAGGATGCCTACAATGTCGCGGAAATAGTAATGAAGGAGATTCCGAATTCGGAGCTGATTTCGGAATTTGAGCTCGCCCAGGCAAATTGCGCTCTCGGCGCTGAAGATACGGATACTGCCCTGAATCTGTATAAAGACCTGCTTGCCGAGTATACCGAAACGACTGATAACTACGATCTATTTCTATCGGGCTCCGCACTTACTCAGGAGGAGTTCAACCTTGAGAGGGAGCGCCTTGACAGGATAAGACTGGGTCTGGTTGAACTCAAGGAGGAAGCCTTCACCCAGGGTGATATGGAGCTTGTCGATCTGATCACGAATGAGGAAGCATCCCTGCGGGAGCTCTTCAGCGAGATCAGTTATCTTGAAACGATTCTGTCTCTGCCTGTTGAGCTGGATACCGAGGATCTGGAATATCAGCTGAGTACTCTGATCCAGAAAAGCAGAAACGAAACGGAGATACTTACCCTTGCAGCAGGAGAAGTTTATGAGATGGCGGAGATCTCGGGAACCGAGCAGGATCGCCAGGACCTTATTTCAGTAGAGAGGGAACTCGAAAGGATAAGGCTTTCTCTTCAGGACCTTGCATCTAAATTCGAGGGAGGCATGACTGCTCAGCACGACTGGATTCTCGAGACCCAGTATGGAATAGCAGTGGCTACTTTCATGGAGCGTGAACTGAAACGTGATTCTATCACTTATCTCGGAGCTTACTATAGAACCAGAATACAGGAAGCACTTGATGAGGGCGATTCCCTTGAAGCTGTTTCCCTTGACAGTCTGAGATCCATGGAGATCAGTGCCATCAACAGAAGAATCGATGAATCCACCATTGTATGTGCGGGTTATTTTGAAGACTACCTTGCAAGCTATCCGGATTCAAGGTTCATCGCCGATATTCTTATCAGGCTTGCTCAGCTTTACTATGATATAGACAATCTCCTGCAGAGCGAACGGCAGCTGGCAGCTGGGATTGATGAATACATACCGGAGGATTACTCTCGGTCGATAGAGCTATATCAGCTGATCCTCACGGAATATGCAGGCAGTGAAGTGGAGGATATAGCCCTGTACTCCATGGGCTACTGCCTTGAATCCATGATGGATTTCGAGGGAGCGGTTGAAAATTACAGATACCTCCTGCGGGATTATCCGAACAGCGACCTTGCCGCCGAATGCAACATCCGCGTAGGGAATTTCTACTTTGATATTCTCGAGTACGATTCTGCACTTGTTTACTTTCAGCAAATACTGGACTATCCTGACTGCAGCCCCAATCTCTTTCAGCATGGTCTTTACAAGCTCGGATGGACTCAATACCTGACCAAGGATTTCAGAAATTCTATTTCTACATTCGCTTATCTTTTAAGAGATGATCAGGCCATAGACAGTCTGGGAATCAGCAGAAGAGGTGATATCAGAATTCTTAACGAAGCAAGAGAATACATGGCTTACGATTTTCTTGAACTGCATGACATGTCACCGGCCGGTATTAATGTAGCTGTCAGTTTCCTGACGGATTTCGGTGATTCTGCCACTACTACCACAGTTATCAGTAAAATGGCGGAAATTTCCGCAGAAATGTCCAACTGGGATACATCCATAAGAGCGTATGAAGCTCTGCTTGAACAGATCCCGTACTCGCACGATGCTCCTGTTTACCAGCTGAGAATCGCACAGGCTTATGAAGAACTGGGAGAATACGCTCTTGCTGCCAATGCGCGTGATCAGCTCGTTTCCAGTTATGGAGAAAGCAGTGACTGGTATTCAAGTGTCGGTGATGAATCGGTTCTGGCGTTAACCGACTCCCTTCGCGGAGCCACATTCGAGGAAGCGATACAGTATTATCTGGAACAGACTGTTGCGACTAAGAATGATCCTGCGGCATTCATGCAGGTCAATACTGCCCTCATTGATAGAATTGAAAACTATATCATGCAATATCCGTCTTCATCCAAGGTTTATGAGTATCAGTTCTACCTTGGTGATGCATTCTATCATACCGAGCAATACATAAAGGCCGGGGATGTGTATTTCGAGGTGGCACTGGACAGCAGTTCCTTCCAGAGGCAGGAAGATGCTCTTAACAATGCGTTCTCATCTTACCTGATAGCCTACGAACAGGTACTGGGAGTGGACAGCCTTCTGTTGCGGGAGAATCTTCGTGAAACGGTACTTGCCTATACAGATCTTTACCCGAATGGCGGGAATGCCGCATTCTTCCTGTGGGCCGCAGCTCCTAAATTCTACAATGCCGGTGAATACACTGCCTGCAGGGAAATGTTCGGTCTGATCTACAATAACTATTCCCGTTCAGGTTACGAAGCACGGTCTGCCAAGTTCATCGCTGACTCCTACCAGCAGGAGGAGCGCTACGCCGACGCGGAGGAGTGGTACGGATTGGCGTCGCGTGCTGCTGCAATCAGCGGGGAGGACCTCGGAGCGGACATTGAAGCCCTTGCTGCTTCTTCCGCCTACAACGATGCGGCTTCTCTTGCAGAAAGCGAGAATACCGTAGATCTGCTGGCCGCAGCGGAAAGATGGGAGCAGACAGCCCATGAGCATGCAGGGACCGATGTAGCTCCAGTCGCGCTTTACGATGCTGCTGAAACCTACGGAAAAGCCGGTTCGATCAACGATGCCGTAAGGCTTTTCCAGGAACTTGCCATAACTTATCCTTCATACGAGAATGCTCCGAACGGTCTGCTGAGAGCTGCATACCTGCTGCGT
>JBDLJP010000084.1:0-8072 GCA_039714295.1 Candidatus Fermentibacterota bacterium | reverse complement strand
CTAGTTAAGGCCGGAAGCCTGCAGGTTCCCTACACCGGAACTACAGAGCGGATATTCTGGAGTCCAAGCCCATCTGAAAGCCTGATGCTGAGGTTCAGAGATATGGTATGGAAACCGATTATCAACAGGGCTGCTGCAGAATACGGATTGTGGGATTTTGACATATACCACTTTGAAGGCGGAATGAGCTTCTACAGAGACGGCAGGGATATAATCGACCTGAAGAATGCCGGGAAAAAGATAGTCTCCTATTATCACGGTCTGGATCTCCGAATGAGGGGAGCTATCAGACCCGTATGGGAGGTAACGGATCTGCATATTACCTGTGAGTTCGATCTTTACCAGAGATATCCCGAAGTAGATTATCTCTTTCTGCCCTTTGATCAGAATGCCATGCCCCCGGCTTCCCCATTCCCCGGAAAGGTTCGTATCTGTCATGCACCCAGGATCAGGTCGGTTAAAGGTACCGAAGAGATAATCAGCGCTGTGGAAAGCCTTTCTAAAGACATACCTGTCGAACTTGTTCTTATCGAGAACATGACGAATGCTGAAGCTCTGAGAATGAAAGCCTCGTGTCATATTGCGATAGACCAGGTTGCCAGCGGGGATATGGGCTACGGAGTGAATTCTCTTGAGAGTCTATCCATGGGCATTGCCACAGTAACTAATTTAAGCCGCTCATATCAGGAGTTCATCCCGGATCATCCATTCTTTCTTACAACCCCCGATACACTGAAGAGAGATCTGAGAGAGCTTGTACTTGATCGTGAACTCAGGGAAAAGCATGCGGCTGCGGGGCCCTCATGGATAAACAGAAAACATCACTGGCTCTCGGTTGCAGAGGAACTGCACAGGATATACCGGGGTCTCGGATGGGAGGAACCGGCTGATGACTGAGTACTCCGTATCCGCTCATAGCAAAGACCTTTCAAGGGAATCCGCTTTCTACGCTCTTGCAATGGTCTTCAGCGGCATAGTTCAGGTAGCATTCCTGCCGTTCATGTCCACCTATCTCAGCGCAGATGCTGCGGGGGAACTTGGTATATTGAGAATACTTGCGGAGGCTATTGCCGCTATTGTGGTCCTTGGGCTTCCAACGGCACTCATCAGAGCCTGGCATAGAACTGCACAGCACCGGGCCGTTCTGATAAGAGGCATGATATTCCCGATAATTCCCACGATAGTGATGGTAGCGGCAGTTCTGCTTCTGCAGGGCTTTCTGAAATCCTTTCTGAAACTGCAGTATCCGGATTACCTGCTTCATGCAATTCTTCTGGGAACCGGTATTGCATACGTTCAGATAGCACTTTCCATCCCCAGAGCCGATGGACTTGCAGGAAGGTATCTGATACTCCAGTTGATAAGAGGAGTAATGGCTCTGGGGCTTCTGATCCTTCTGCTTCATTCCGGGGCTATGGATTCAATACCTTCATTCATGACAGCAAGGTGGGTACCTTCCTTCCTGATAGCCTTCACCGCGATAATCCTGATGTGGAAGAAAACTGCAGATTCCAGAAAGCTGAAGAGTCCGGAAGGGCTTACCAGGGAAATTCTTGGATTCAGTCTTCCGCTTATTCCTGCCACGCTTTCCATGATAGTTCTCTCATCAGCCGATATGTTCATGCTGAGAAGCATATACCCTGACATGGCGCAGAGCGGATATTACGAATGGGCCAGCAGAGCCTGCCTTGTTCTCATGCCGATGATACTGGGGTTCAATATGGCCTGGAAGCGGTTCATTTTCAGGAAGAAAAGAACAGGAGGCACGCTGGCGGAGCTGGGAAGAGCAGGGCTGCTTTTCATGCTGCTTGTGAACTGGGGTTCTCTGCTCCTTGCGATGTCCTCACCATGGATCGTTCCTCTTGTTGGCGGTGGACAGTTCCTTCCAGCCGCACGGGTCCTGCCGACTCTTGCCGGAGCGGTAGCGCTGTACGGACTTTTCCTCATTTCCCAGACAGGATGTCTTCTGACAGGTCAGACCAGGTACATAGCTGGAATGACACTGTTCGGAGCCATGCTGAACATTGGATTCAACTTCCGTTTGATACCGGTTGCCGGAGCAATGGGCGCAGCTTTTGCCACCCTTGGAACGAACCTGTTCATGGCTCTCAGTCTTTTCTGGCTTGGAAGAAAAGTGTTTCCGATAAGCTTCTTCGTGGTCGTACTGACTGTACTGCCCCCGATAGCTTTCGGGCCCATGGCAAACCTTGGTCCCGCACCCAGATCGATAATCGTTCTTGCCGCTACGATCATAACTGTTCTGGGAATAGGTTTCCTCAGATTAATGGGTACAAGGCTGGAGGGCAGCGCTTCCGATGAAACCTGAGATATCCCTTCAGATTCCGGTTAAGGATGGCGGTGATGATTTCCGCGAATGTCTGGACAGCCTCCGGAAGCAGGATACAGGAGGAATCCCCTGGGAGTTGATAATAATTGATGATGGAAGCAGGGTTCCAGTTGAGAATGAATTTGACCTGAATTTTCCAGAGGAGGTGCGGGTCGAGATAATCCGCACGAAGGACGGGGGAAACAGACCTGTTGCAAGAAACGCAGGCTGGATGGCGGCTACCGCACCTGTATCATTCCTTTCGGATGCTGATATCCGGTTTCCCGAAGATATATTATTAAAACATCTGGAAATGCACCGCCGCAATTCCGCGGATGTGATAATGGGAGCCAGGGTGAACAGCTGGATGATGAACGCTACACCATGGCAGCGATGGTTCGATACAAGGGGTATGGGCAGCGGGACTGCACGGCTCTTTCCTCCTAAATACTTCATTACAGGTAATATCAGTCTGAAGACATCTCTTCTTCGCGAAACCGGGGGTTTCGACCCGGCAATCGACCGCTACGGAGGAGAGGATACCGAATTCGGATTCAGACTGGCCAGAAAGGGAGTATCGCTGCATTGGGACCCCGACCTGAAAGTGTATCATCTTGACACTGTCACTGTCCGCTCCCATTCAGCGAAAATGGTTGAGTACGGCGGATCGGGATTGAAATACACTCTGGACAAAATCCCTGAAGCGGAAGGTCTTCTGGGAAGCAGCTGGATTAAGCCGATTTTCTCAAGACCGCTGAATCCCGCGACATTTTTAGTACGGGTACTGGTAAGGATTACCCTTCTTCCACCACTATACAGGTGCGTTCTGAGATGGATGGAAAAATTCGGTAAACCGTCTTTTCTGTTCACATACCTGTCAGTCGGCGGATGCCTGCTGGGTTTGTCGGGCAGGAATTTTGAATAGCACTGAATCCGCCTTCAGCCTTCTGAGTGAGCATTTCTCGAAAAATGTTGATATTCTGCAACTGAGAGAACTGACTACGTGGCGGACCGGTGGGCCGGCCGTTTCGGTAACTGTAACTTCTGCAGGGATGCTTGCCGATCTGCTTGGTCTGATATTCTCCGAAGGAATCCCATGGTTCGTTCTCGGTCTGGGATCGAATGTTCTTGCTTCAGACGAGGGCTGCAGGGAAGTTGTAATCAGGCTGTCGGGAGCAATGACCCGGACCGAATGGCATCTATCCGGGAACCGCTGGCATCTCAGGGCCGGCTCCGGTGTTCATCTGCCGTCGCTGTCCGGGGCTGCCTGCAGCAGGGGAGCTTCCGGGCTTGAATTCGCGATCGGAATTCCCGGAACGGTAGGCGGCGCTGTGTTTATGAATGCCGGGGCATACGGAAGTTCAATAGCTGATTTTCTGAAAAGTGTTAAGGTATTAGATTACAGGGGTTCAACTGACAGAATACCAGTAGAAGAATGCGGTTTTGGATACAGATACAGCAGATTTCAGGAGGAGAGAACGGTTATAACAGGATTAGAGATGTCACTTGAGTCAGATGATTCTGCTGCTCTGCGCTGCGAAGCGAAGAGAATACTTTCTCTGCGCAGAAAGAAATTTCCTCTTCAGTATCCCAGCGCGGGAAGTGTATTCAGAAAGCCCGGTGACGGGATATCTCCCGGCAAACTGATTGAAGACGCCGGACTGAAAGGGAGATCTGTCGGCGGAGCGGAGGTTTCCCGAAAACATGCGAATTTCATTATCAATACCGGAGAAGCAACATCTGATGATATAGCGGAACTTATAGATATCGTCCGTAAATCTGTGCTTTCTTCCAGCGGAATCCTGCTTAAAGAGGAGATCCGATACCTTGGCCTGCGGAGTTGAACAATGACGGATAAACAGTATAGAGGAATTGTAAACCTGGAACCGGGACCGATCCTTATAACCGGCGCGGCAGGCTTTGCGGGTTACCATCTGATGAAGGAACTGGGCATGGGAAAGGGTGACATTGCTGCTGATATAAACACTGATTTTGAAGCTCCAGAAGGGGTTTCCAAAATCAGCTGGACTCTTCCCTCGCCACCGCCCGCGGAGCTTGGAAGCGTGCGTTACATCGTTCATCTTGCGGCAATGAGCTCGGTTTCTGAATCCCTGAAGGAAGTTCACAAAGCTTACGATATAAACCTCATGGGAACCATATCGGTTCTGGAGTACATGGCTTCAAAATGTCCGGATGCGAAGATGCTCTTCGCAAGTTCATCGGAAGTGTACAGAGCTACGGATGAAGTTATTTCCGAGGATTGCGAAATAGGTCCGATGAACCCTTACGGAACAGCGAAGGCAGCAGCTGAGATTGCCGCTTTTCAATTTGCCAGGAATTATGATCTTGATATTGTTATAAGCCGCGCATTTCCGCATTTCGGACCGGGACAGTCCATGAATTTTGCTCTCCCGTCATTCTGCAGAAGAATCATCAATACCCGCCGGAGCGGGAGTAATATCATTCGCACAGGAAACCTTAATCCTGTAAGAGACTATCTGTATGTAACCGATGTGGCGAGAGCCTACAGGTCCATTCTGAGCCGGGGCCGATCGGGAAGTGTATACAATATCTGCTCCGGCAGAGGTATCAGCATTGCAGATATGGTCAGAATGCTGGTAGATATATCCGGAATGGACATAGAGCTTAAAACAGATCCTGATCTTTTCAGACCCGCAGATGTCGAATTCCAGGTGGGGGATCCGTCCCGGCTTCGTTCCCTGACTGGATGGCAGCCCGAGGTTGACAGAAGAGAGGGTCTTCAGAAACTATTCTCATGGTGGGAGGCAAGAATATGACTCTGCTGATGATATTCCTTATCAGTCTGACCGGCAGAATATCCGATTGGAATCATTATACGCATTTTGGCGGAGTCAGTGATATCCTGATCGAGGGTTCTACCGTTACCGGCGCAACCAGCGGTGGTGTTATTTTCGGTTCTATCGAGGAAGGCTCTATGGTCTGGGATTCAACCTGGACCAGTCCGGGAAATCTTATGCACAGTGATGCGAGGTGCCTTGCAAGGGACTCTTCAGGAAACCTCTGGATCGGAACATACGGAGGCGGTATTGATGTTGGCCTGATATCCGGTGGAATTCAGCATTACGGGCAGCTGGAGGGATTGCCCATATCACTTGCTATCAACTGTATTCTCCCCGACACAACCATCTGGGTCGGCACTACAGAAGGGTTGTGCAGCAAAGAATTCGGATACTTTGAGGTCTGGACTGAATTCTCAACCGGCGGCGGTCTTCCTTCGGATATCATTAATTGTGTCGCTACTGCAGACTCCGGGCTTTTCGTGGGAACGGCTAACGGGCTGGTCATGCTTCGGTCGGGTCAGTACCCGGGGCAACTCGGATCCTGGGTGAAATACCCGATCGTGGAGAACATCATAGTACGGGATATTCTGGTAACAGACGATACTGTCTGGGCGGCTTCAACCGATGGTCTTTACTTCCTCGCACCCGGGCAGGACTGGAAACTGGACACCTCATATCCCGGCAGTTATCCTGTATCTCTCGCTTATAAGGATGGACAGCTTGCAGTTGGGGGAGACGGGAATGTCGCAATATTCGATGGATTGCTCTGGACATCCAGTTCCGTCGGTCTGGAAGGTCAGGTTGTTCAGGGAATCAGCTGGATATCCGGCGGTCAGCTGGTAATCGGGCAGCATGCGATATATGCTGTTGACAGAGCCAGCGGCAATGGCGTCGGCATAGGTACTCTGAACTCCTGGATATCATCGTGGCCAGAGGGCGCTCCGTCAAACGATCTTTACGCGGTTGATGTTGATTCAAGGGATGATATCTGGGTCACAACCAACAGAAGGGGTGCTGCGGTTTACAGTGAGCACGGATGGGTTGAGTTTTTAAATGAGCTTTCGAACGCAGGTCAGGTTTTTGCCTGTCTCGCAGATCATTCCGGCGGCGTATTCATTGCCCCATGGCATTATGGAGTCACATGGCTTGACTGGAACGGAACTCCTGATCGAAGTGATGATGTTTTCCTTAACCTGAATCTGGAGAACAGCGGACTGCTTAATGACCAGATAACGGAGATGTCGATCTCCGCGACAGGAGAGGTATGGTTCGCTCAGGAGGCATACTGGGAGACTACATCTGAACCCAGCGGAGTCAGCAGATTATCCTGGACACCAGGTCAGATCGAGACAGCAGCCTGGAAGACATTCGAACCATCCGATGGGCTTCCATCCGGGGACGTAAGGTCGGTAGAAGTTACATCGTCGCCCCTGATCGCCTGGATGGGCAGTAAAGAGGGGCTTGTGAATGCGAATATTCAGACAGGACAGGTGCTGCACTCCCTCGGAACCGGTGAAGGTCTGCCTTCGCAGGATATTCAGGCCCTGGCAGTCTCAAGGGATAGCAAGCTCTATATCGGTACAACAGGGGGGCTTGTGTTTTTGAATCTTAATAACGGGACCGTCACTGATATTGAGCAGATCTCCGGCAATGTATCCATGCTCTGTTTTGATAATCTATCCTGCCTGTGGGCAGCCTCGGGCGAGGGGCTCTTCAGGATCTATCCGGACGGGGCTGTTGAGGAGTACAATACTATTAATTCACCTCTTCAATCTCTTGATATAAGAAACGCTGCATGTGATTTTGATAATGGACTTCTGTACCTTGTGACCGATCACGGCTTGTGGAAACTTACACTTGAGCAGGGCATGAGCGGCACTATTGAAACTGCCACTGTCTATCCAAACCCCTTCATACCTGGAGACGGACAGGTTCTCGGTGTTGCGGGGCTTGAGGATGAGGAATTTGATATACATCTATTTGACCTGACTGGAGAACTTGTTTATGAGTCCCTGTCACGGTACAGGAACACATTCGCATGGGATGGATGCGACATGAACGGAAACCCTGCGGCATCCGGGACTTATTTAGTCCGGATATCTCAGAACGATGATCACATATTCATAAAATTGGCAATTGTACGATAGAACGGAAGAGGATCCAATATGAAAGGTGTAGTGCTGGCTGGCGGGCTTGGTACGCGGCTGCGACCATTGACGAGTATAACCAACAAACATCTTCTGCCGGTCTACGATCAGCCGATGATCTTTTATCCGATTCAGAAGCTTGCCGAAGCCGGTATAAAGGATGTCATGCTGGTTACAGGCGGAAACAGCGCCGGTGATTTTCTAAGGTTGCTGGGGGATGGATCGGAATTCGGGCTTAATACACTCAATTACGCCTACCAGGTTAATGAGGGAGGAATTGCCGAAGCTATAGGTCTTACAAGAACATTTGTCGGGCAGGATAAATTTGTCGTTATCCTGGGTGACAATATCCTTGAGGATTCCCTTGCCGCGAAGGTGACCGCCTTTAAGGAGCAGAAAGACGGTGCAAGGATACTCCTTAAAACAGTCGATAATCCAAGTGATTACGGTGTTGCGGAACTTGACGGCACAAGGGTGATATCGATTGAGGAAAAACCGGCGAATCCAGCAAGCAATTATGCCGTGATAGGTGTTTACATGTATGATAGTTTTGTGTTTGAGGTTATAGACAGCCTTGAACCGTCCGCCAGGGGTGAGCTGGAGGTTACGGATATCAACAATGCTTACCTGAATATGAACAAGCTTCATGCCGAGATCATCTGCGGATGGTGGGCCGATTCGGGGTGCAGCATTGATGGCCTGCTGCAGGCGGGAATCATGGCAAAACAGCTTCGAAGGGGAGACTCGATATGAGATTACTGGTTACCGGGGGAGCAG
>JBDLJP010000083.1:0-8082 GCA_039714295.1 Candidatus Fermentibacterota bacterium | reverse complement strand
GTGCGGCGTCACGAAGGAGGGACTGCCCGTGGGTGTCCAGTTCATCGGCCCGGCGTTTAAAGAGGAAATCATGCTCAACGCCGCGTATGCGTACGAATTGCAGAGAGGGGAGCTTCCGGAGTGTCCGTTATAAAGCGCGAAGCGCAAAGTACGAAGAGCGAATGATTCAAAAGTACTGGCAGATCAGGGTGATCCGCCTCCGGAATGGCGCGAAGCCATGAATACAGACAAGCCTGTTCTTATTGCCGGTTCCACACGAAGCGGGGAAGAGGAATCTGTTCTGAAGGCTGCTGTATCTGCAGGATATTTCCCGGTGATAGCACCGCGTCATCTTGATAGAATTGATGAGGTCCGGGAGTTAATGCTCGGTATCGGATATTCTCCGGTTAAATGGTCTGAACTGACTTCATCACCGGACAGAACTCTTGATTTCGACAGTATTCTGGTAGATGTTCAGGGAGTACTTGCCAGGATGTACGGTTCGGGTGACGCAGCCTTCGTCGGTGGTACACTTGTCCGGGTCGGAGGGCACAATGTTCTCGAACCGGTTATGCGCGGTATACCTTTGATTATCGGTCCGCATCACAGCAGCTTTTCCACTGCGGTGAGTAGATTAAGGTCACTGGGATTAGCTCATATCGTCTCATCACATGATGAGTTAACAAGTGTACTTGCTATGCTTTGTAAAGTTGAATGTAAAAAGGAAGATGTGATAAACGAATTTGATCGCATGAAGGGAAATATGCTTGTCGATTTCGAGGTACTGATCACCCGATCCGGATTAACAGAAACGATTAGATAAATATGAAAAGACCTGACATACTGTTTCGCAGGATAGTGTCCCGGGAGGGTGCATACGCATGGGCAGGATGGTGTCTGATGCCATTCGGCTGGCTTTACGGACTCTTAGCATCCCTGAGACGAAAATGGTACGAAGCAGGAGATAGACAGATTCGACTTCCCGTACCTGTTATAAGTGTTGGAAATATTGAAGTCGGCGGTACGGGGAAAACACCCGTTACCATATGGCTTGCCAACAGGATAGCTGGAATGGGCTATTCAGTAGCCGTTATAGCGCGTAATTTTGGTCAGCGTACGAATGCATGCAGAGTAAGGCTCGATAATGACGATGTCAGGAGGAATTTCACCGATGAGGTTCTTCTCCTTGCAGAGAGCCTTCTGGGCAGAAGCAGCGTTTATTCGGGAAAATCCAAAACAGAGGCTGCTATAAAGGCATACCGTGGAGAGAAGCCTGACATAATAATTATTGACGATGGGTTTCAGCATCTGAAGCTCTACCGTGATATAGAACTGGTAGTACTTGATTTTGCCAGCCCCTTCGGACAGGGAGGTATCCTGCCTTCGGGAACTCTTAGAGAATTTCCCTCTGTTATTTCAAAAGCCGATCATATCTGGATAAACCGCATACCGCCTGATATGTCAGCTGAATGGATAAGAAGAAGGATATCCGATTACAACTGGAAAGCTCCGGTTCTCTTCAGCAGAGTAAAGCATACAGGCGTAAGGCTCGTTAACGGCAGGGCTGTTTCTTCAGTTCCGGGCAGAACGGTATTCGCATTCTGCGGTATTGGAAAGCCGGAAAGTTTCCGTAATTCACTGGAGGAAACCGGATTCAGACTTGAAGGTCTGGAAATCTTCCCCGATCACCATGTTTATTCAATTGAAGATATTGCTCGCTTGAGAGATATGATGGAAAGAACCGGAGGATCATCCCTGATCACAACCGCCAAGGATGCCGTCAAGCTATACGGTATACCGGATACCGGAGATATTCTGGTTCAGAACATGAACCTTGATGTGGAAGGGGCTTTGCCTGAGCTCATGAACGATATTCAGAGCAGAATTAACGCATACAGGAAGCGGAAAATGAAATCGGGAGAATTATGAGTAATGGAGTTATAGAAACCGATGTTCTTATTCTCGGTGCCGGTATGGCTGGTTTGACATGCGCGCTTTCCCTTCCTTCTCAATATAATATTCTTCTTATGAGCAAGTTACCAATGCCTACAGGCAGCACTTATCTGGCTCAGGGAGGACTTGCCGCTGCAGTTTCAGATGATGACAGTTTCCAACTTCACCTTCAGGATACCGTAGAGGCGGGGGGTGGACTCGTAGATGAAGCTGCAGCAATTGACATCATTTCCGCAGGTCCGAGGCTAGTCCGGCAGCTTTCAGCCTGGGGGGTAGAACTTGAGGGTTCGTTCGGAGTAGGAAAAAGCGGTATAGAGGGAGGGCACAGTGTCAGGCGCGTTCTGCATCATAAGGACAGGACAGGAAGACTCATAAGCGAAGTGCTTAGCGAATGCACCCTTGAACGCGGCAATATAACGGTGATGGAAGACGCTTTTGCTGTTAACCTCCTTACCGCTTCCAGAGAAATACCGGAACTTGTTGAAAATGCCATTGACAGATGCATTGGTGCACATATTCTTACAAACGGGAATATCGTAACAGTTCTCGCGGGTGAAACTGTCATAGCAACAGGCGGTTCCGGGAAAGTATACAGATACACTTCAAATCAGGATTCCTCTACGGGAGATGGAATAGCGATGGCCTACCGCGCGGGGCTTCCTATAAAGAATATGGAATTTTACCAGTTTCATCCAACCTGTCTTTTTCATCCGGATAAGCGAAATTTCCTCATTACTGAAGCTCTCAGGGGAGAGGGCGCGATTCTTCTGAACCTACGGGGTGAAAGATTCATGGAGAATTACGATCCCCAGAGAATGGAACTGGCACCCAGGGACATCGTCGCGAGGGCTATAGATTCCGAGATGAAAAGACTTGGAAACGATCATGTCCTTCTGGATGCGACACATCTGGGCAGAGAAAAACTGACCACATCATTTCCGGAAGTGACAAATGGTGTCACTTCTGTCGGTATTATTCCATGGGAAGATCCCATTCCCGTTGTTCCTGCAGCCCACTACACAGTCGGTGGGATAGATGCTCAAACCGACGGCATGACCGCAATGAACGGACTGCGAGCGATAGGCGAGGTATCCTGCACCGGATTTCACGGAGCTAACAGGCTGGGAAGCAACAGCCTTCTCGAAGCGGGGGTTATGGGGCTCAAGGCTGCTGATTCAATACCAGTTACTGTTATGGAACCTTCCGAGTTCCACGCCAGGGACTGGTCCTTCGGCAGAGCGAAACCAATAATGGAAAACGTCCTTGTTGATTATGCATGGGCAGCCCTCAGAAGCGTCATGTGGGATTATGTCGGGATAGTCAGATCTGACAGAAGGCTGAATAGAGCCCTGAGAATCATTGATGTTCTTGCTGATGAAATCGAGGAGGATTACTGGACCATGCTTCCGGCTATCGGACTCCTTGAGCTGCGTAATATCTGCACGGTCGGAAGGATTATTGTAAAATCAGCCTTACGCAGGAGAGAGAGCAGAGGGCTCCATTACAGTCTTGACTGTCCCGATCCAAAACAGCCTCCGCGAGACACAGTTATCAAGTACGTATTATGAAAATGATAATTTTCCTTATCTTCCTGTCAGTGATGTCACTGATCCTGCTTCACTGCGGCTCAACACCTGTATACAGAGGTGATGGCATACATTGTACGGGTGGTGAATGGTCATCGCTAAGCTCATTTGGAGGCAGCCCCGATAATTCAACTGACAATAAGATAATGGATGAAATTGAAACATGGATCGGAACACCTTACCTTTACGCCGGTGAGAGTAGAAATGGAGTTGATTGTTCAGCATTCACTCAGGCGATATATCAGTCAGTAAATATCGATATTCCGCGAACAGCAAGCCTGCAGTCCTCCGCTTCAGAACCGGTATACCCGCCTGATCTTCAGTTCGGAGACCTGATATTCTTCAATACTTCGGGGTCAGGCATCTCTCACGTAGGTATTTACATCGGTAACGGTTATTTTGCCCACGCTTCCTCAAGCAGAGGTGTTGTTAAGGAATCTCTTTCAAAACAGTATTACGCAGAGAGAATAGTATCAGTAGGAAGGTTCATGTAATGATGATAATATTTATTCTTCTGGTGGCAGCAATACCTGATCTCTTCACACCTGTGGATGGATTCATGGATCTTGATAATACTGCAGCGCCAACAAGATTCGGACTCCTGCTCGTAGCCGGAGAGGACTCACTTTCCAACCTTCAGATGGCCAGCCTCATACTCGCCTCAATCGACAGTCTTCCAGATGATTCAGCTCCCGATCTCTATGTTGTTACGATCGATAAACCTGGTTATCGGGAAATAGCAGCGTTGTGCGGCGATTACGCAGGTTACCCTACAACACTGGTCATGGTCGGACACTGCGGTTTCATTGAAATCGATCCGGATTATCTGACTGCGGAGATAATCGACGCATGGTACACATGGGGAAACCACAATTCGAGAAGGACAGGTATCTGCAATTTCTGCAGAAGATGCAATCCATAGACCGTAAGGAATTGTTATGGAATGGTATGAGCAGTCTGACTTCTGGGAACTGACCTATCCATTCATGTTCCCGGAAACCAGAATCGATAAGGCTGAGCATGATACTCTTTCGATGCTCGGACTCACCGGTATTGACAATGGTGATGTTCTTGACCTTTGCTGCGGTCCCGGCAGGTTCGCAATCCCCATTGCAAGAATGGGATACAATGTAACTGGAGTGGATGCCACCGAATACCTTCTCAATATCGCCAGAAACAGGGCTTCACTTGAGAGTGTCAGTGTGGAATGGGTTAAAGAGGATATGCGCGCTTTCAGACGACCCGGATCGTACGATCTTGCAATCAGCATGTTTACATCTTTCGGCTATTTCAATAATCATAATGATAACATGAAAGTTCTTGAAAATGTCAGAGATTCGCTCAGACCCGGAGGTAAATTCGTATTAGAGATAATGGGAAAGGAAACCCTTGCTTCTATATTCCATACTGTAACAGATGAAGAGACCGGTGATGGTCTCCTGCTTATCCAGAGACACAGGATAGAAGACGGCTGGAACCGCATTGAGAATGACTGGCTGCTGATCGATAATGAGAGTGTACTGGGCAGATGGAAGTTCTCTCACTGGCTCTACAGCGCAGCTGAGCTGAAGAATATGCTTCAAGAGGCGGGATTTTTGACTACAAGGATCTTCGGAGATCTTGAAGGAGCCGCCTACGATTCGGAATCGGTAAGATTGATTGCAGTATCATCATCTGATTGAGAATGTATTATGTTTCAGCACTGTATGAGAATTCCTTACAAATAAAGGCGAAACGACATACCATGAAACTAAACTCTTTTTTCAGCGCAGCAGCTCTCTTTTCCGCTCTTTTCATCCTGATCATGCCTTCCTGCGCTGTAAACAGGGTTGTCTACAGCGAGAATATTGAAATAGATAATCTCTTTGCCAGAGTTATTCTTCTCGAATCACGCGAAATGTACGAACTCATCGTATCCATGCAGGAGCCGGGTCATGCTATCAGGGAAAGAGTATTTCTCGTTAACTGGATTCCGGATCTCCTTGAAGTTGATGATTACAACAGTGATTCAAGGCAGGACATTCTGATAGTCAGCACAAATGATGAACCGCACTATTTTTACAGCACCGAGCTTGGATTCGTTGATAATTAACCGGTGATTATCTGTTACGCTCTTCGTGAAGAATAGCGTACTTTGCAGCCATAAGCCTGATTGAAGCATCTGCTTCATGGCTGGCCAGTATTTCCCTCCATATACCGGAAGCCTGATAATAATGGCCTGTAACAGTATAAATCAGAGCCGCAGCTGCAAGCGCTTCAAAGGGCGGGGATTCATCCATCATGCATATCTCAAGCTGCCTGAGCGCTTCATCCGGATCACCGCTGTTCCATGCTATCTCCGATTGGATAAGAGCGGCATCGTATTTATGAGCGATTGGTCCGAGTAATTCAAGAACAGCGTCGGGACCGTCCTGTCTCATGATAATCAATGAAATATTGTAAGTTGGAATGGACCATTCCGGATCTCTCTGCATTGCTGATTCCAGAAGATTCCGGACAGTTGCCGTATCACCCTCCGCAAGGACTTCTGTAGCTTCCCTGACCAGCCGCGCCGAATCAAGACGATTCTCGAGTGCTTCTGCAAGTTCCTGCGGAAGCGGCAGTGTTATTTCTTCTCCCGGCTGCGGTCTGTCAGAAGGCAGGTAACCAGATTGTATTGCGAGCGCCTCAGCACCGCCTTCAAGTTCAATCGCCCATGCTATGAAGGCCCATCCATCGTCCTCCTGCCAGTTATACCGGCATTGTTCCTGTGTTGTGTATTCTCTTATTTCAGGCAGGACAGCGATTTCCTGTGTTCCGCACGAAAGCAGCAGAGATAGAACAGAAGGAATGAATATCGATTTTACTGAATTCATGATTTCCGCAGCCTTTCCACGCTTAGCAATTCCTGAAGCTCAGAGAGAATATCTGTCAGATCTGCTCTGTTTCCAACCCTGACCGCTCTGCCTCTCAGTTCAGCAGCACCCCTGAACCCTCTTATGTAATTCAGCAGCTGTCCTCTGAGTATACTGTGCAGATGATCAGCCGTTATGTATTCACTCATCATTTCGTACTGCTGCAGAATAACGGACACAGTTTCGCCTGGAAGCGGAAGAGCATCTTCGGATTTTCCTGAAGCAAGTCCCCTGAATATCCAGGGATTACCAAGGGAACCTCTCCCTATCATCAACCCTGCAGCTCCGGTTGCATTCATAAGGTCAAGCGCACTGGGTACGCTTCTCGAATCGCCGTTTGCGATTACTGGAACGGGTGAATTCCGGACTATTCGCTCTATCTCATGTTTTCTTACTTCCCCGGCGAACATATCCGACCTGTACCTTCCATGTACTGCGATAGCTGCAGCACCCTCAGCAGCGAGGATTGCGGGAAGACTGTCCGGAACAGGTTCTTCGGGTGTCCACCCGCAACGGATCTTTACTGTGACAGGCAGTGATGTGTGAGTAAATACAGCCCGGACCAGAGCAGTCAGTTTGGGGATATCTCTCAGAAGAGCTGAACCCGAACCGCTGTTGACAACCTTCTTCACAGGACAGCCGGCATTGATATCAATGAAATCAAAACCCAGTTTTGAAACCAGCTCAGCAGATCTTTCGAAATCGGAGGGTCTGTTCCCGAAAAGCTGAACACCTATAGGTTTCTCTTCCTCCTTGAAGCGGAGGAGTCTGTGTGATCTGACCGATCTCCTTGATAATCCGGCTGCAGCAACCATTTCGGTTACTACCGCTGTCGCTCCCATGCGGCGGCATATCCTTCTGAACGCCGAGTCGGTCAAACCTGCCATCGGCGCGAGAACCAATCCATGCGTATATTTTCTTAAATTGCTGTTTTCCATGAAGGCAAACATATACACTGGATGACTGCGGTACAATCAGACGATGAAAGAGAGTAGCCATGGCATGTGACATATGTCTTTTTCTTGACAGCGAGACCGAAAGCACCATAAGACGGGCATGGAGCATTCTCAGAACAAGGGGATTGTCATCTCCGCTGCTTCGGTCGGGCGGTAAACCCCATCTCACTCTGGCTATATGGGAGGATATTGAACCCGATTCGATTCTTGATGACCTTTCAGATTTCGCCAAGACGCACAGAGTGTTTCCGGTTACATTCTCTTCAATTGCCACCTTCGGTCCGGAAAGCGGTACAGTGTTCCTCGGTCCGGTTTTCACACCTCCGCTGATAATCGTGCATGATCAGCTTTACAGAATATTCAGGGAAGTGAAGGATTCCTCTGCAGCATATTACCGTCCCGGCTCCTGGCTACCGCACTGTTCACTCACCCTCGGCCTCCAGCCTGAAGAACTTCCGGAAGCTATCAATGTATGCATGGATATCATCCATCTTCCAATCAAGGGATGGATAAAGGAAATTGGTCTACTCACTTTCGACCGCGAATCTGTACACTCGCTAAGAAGCTACAAACTCGGCAAGTAATGGGGGCGGACCTAACATCTAAACATTATGTTTAGATGTTAGGCCCGATCCCATCATAAACAGACAAAATGTTTAGATGTTAGGTCCGGCCCCTATTGGATATCCGCGTGGAAGGAACTTCTTACGAGGG
>JBDLJP010000082.1:0-8101 GCA_039714295.1 Candidatus Fermentibacterota bacterium | reverse complement strand
TTGATCTGAATGTAAACCCTCCTCCGCCTGTCCGGCTTACCAAAGATGACTGGGAGCTGGTTCACAGATCCAGACTGAAGAGGATGCGAGTTCACGGCAGTACTTCCCTTATGCGGGAAGAGATAACAAGAGCCGAGATGCAGTGGAGCAGGAAAGGTTTCGGTCTCGGATACATGGATGCCGGGAATGAACTGCTGTCGCACCATTTCTGGTGCAGCTCAGCGAAGGGTGAGCACGGTCCCTATTCTATCAGCTGGATGTGTTACAGGAATTACTTTCAGTTTCTGGAGCTTCTCGGGCTTATTAAGAACCTTGGTGACCAGGTTCACCTTATCAAACTCAATGAACCCGCTGCGATACAGGTTCAGGATCTTCTGAAAACACCCTTCAGGCATTACAGAAAAACCGAGAGATCCAAATACGAAGCCGCAAGCAAAGCGATGGCATACTGGCAGATACGCATATGCAACCTGGAAAAGTGCCTTGAAAAAACCTCTCTTCCGGGAGCCCCGGTAACCTTCAACCTTAAACTTAAGGATCCTATTGAACACTATCTTGACCAGGATGCTCCATGGCGTGGAATATCAGGTGACTATATAGTTAGGCTGGGAACTGAGTCTTATGCGAAAAAAGGGCATGACAGCTCTCTTCCCGTTCTGGAATCTTCTGTTGGCGCATTTTCAAGGATGTGGATCGGAGCGAGACCGGCATCGGGGCTTTGCGTAACCGATGATCTGGCAGGACCTGAGAAACTGATTCGAAAACTGGACAGATTACTCCGGCTTCCAGCTCCCAGAGTTGACTGGGATTATTGAGAGGGAGACGAGATGAAAGTCGCGGCATTTGTGGGAAGTCCAAGACCTGACGGTGTTACCGATGCGGTTGTAAGGCAGGTTCTCTGCGGCGCGGAAGATGCGGGAGCCGACACCGCTGTATTCCATATCGGGCTGCTTCACATATTGGGTTGTCATGCATGCATGAAGTGCCGGAAAACAGGTGTATGTGTTCTTGACGATGACATGAGGCCTCTTTTCGATGAATTGAGAAAAGCCGATCGTATTGTTCTCGGTACGCCCATTTACTTCTACTATATGACCGCTCAGATGAAGGCTTTCACAGACAGACTCTTCAGTCTCATAGGAGAGGGATTCACGAGCAGGCTTGGGCGAAAGAAAACTGTCTTTGTCGTTACTCAGGGCGCTGAGAAACCGGAACTGTTCCGCAACCAGATAGACAGTATGCGGGAAGCATGGGGTATGGCAGGTCTTGATATTATCGAAACTGTTCAGGTGTGCGCTATGGAAAGCGCCGAAGAAGTAATGGAAGATGAAGAGCTTATGAGAAATGCTTTCCGTGCCGGACAGGATCTATGCAGATAAGTGTCAGAGCGTTTCAAGCATCTCCGATGTAAGTTTCCTGTAGACGCGGAAGCGCAGCCCGCCGAGGTGTTTCCCTCCGTACCACCTTGCAACCGCGATCAGGATATTTTCGGCAGAGGATTTACGCAGCACGTCCAGAATAACATTTCCCGCACCGCTTTCGCCTCCGTCACCTTTCATCTCGTTAATCTTTCCATCCAGCGTAAGTCTGCATGCCCAGCTTATATGGCTGGCTTTGCGCATCCTGCACTGACGAACCAGTTCCGTAAGAGCTTCGGCAGGGATCTGTCCCGGTATCAGACGGATGCCTCCAGCCGCGAATCTGCATGCACCGACCTTTGTTTTCGGGCCCCTAACCGGTGTTGACAATTGCGGACCGTCCTTTTCTTCTGAAGAAATACCTGTAGAAAACAGTATCGGAAGATTTCCTGATAAAGCGTACAAGGCATGAGATAATGATCCATGTGAAAGCGATTCTCCCGATGAGAAGCCCCGTGATACTTCCTCCGAGCGACATCATAAGAAGAGTATCTTCAACGATGGCATGTGACAGCCCCATGAGGGATATGGAGAAAAATACATCCCTGCTGGAGAGTTTTCCCGAATTAACATCCCGAATTATAAGTCCGCCTCCGTACGATATGCCCAGAATCATCCCCAGTATGGTTACCGTGCTGGCGGACTTCCCTATACCCATCGAAATCAGGACGGGTTCAAACAGATTGTTCATGATCCGCGTAATACCCAGTCTGTCCAGTATCTTCATAAGGATGATAAGCATGAGTACTATCAGGAAAATGATCACGAGGTTCTGCAGCTGTGAAAGAGCCCATGAAGCAAGGCTGTCACTTGCGGGTGATGCTTCCCAGAGGATACGCCCCTCTTCCTGCAGGAAACCGCCCAGAGTGTAGATACTGTTGAGGATGAATCCGAAAAGAAGTGCGCAGAGTATCCGAAAAGGAATCATGAAGCGTACGCGTACGCCGGTCTTTCTGGCGATGGTTGTCTCGACCGGCATGGAGTGGGCAACAAGTATCATGCAGCCAATGACAGTTATCTGAGCTGTCGACATATGAAGACCGGGGGCGATTGAGGCGAATATTACAATCCCGCCGTACATGTTGGTTATCACAGCGGTCGCCCATACAAGCCCCATCTCGCCGGGCAGTCCCACAAGGCTCATCAGGGGCTCAAAGGCTGCCGCGATGTATTTGACCAGACCAAGCTCACCGAGAATCTTAACCGCGATAACAACAGGGATCATTATACGGAAGAGAACGAAGCTGACCCCCGCAGCCTCTCGAACCTGTTTCCAGGCTGATGCAAGTAACACCAAATTACATCCTTTCGTATTCTACGGAAGATAAACATTTTTCGTATAATCCGGATAGGCGGAAAGTCCGGAGTCATATTTCCTGAAAGGGACGGAATCAAGTGCTTGAGATGCTATTCAGTCTTTTCCGGCAGAACGGTGAAGAACTGTATCTTGTCGGCGGTTACGTAAGGGACAGGCTGCTGGGCAGAGAAACCGGAGATTACGATTTTACAACCAGCGCCAGGCCGGATATTACTAAAGAGATACTTGAGTCGAACGGTTTTCGGGTATTTCCCATCGGAATGGAATTCGGGACCGTCGCTGCCGTTTTAGAAAGTGATTCCGGATCGGTTGAGATACAGATAACCACCTACAGGTGCGCGGAGAGTTACCGCAAGGGCTCACGCCATCCGGAAGTTGTCTTCGGTAATGATCTTGAAGAGGATCTTGTAAGGCGTGATTTTACCGTAAACGCGATCGCCATGGATGAGAGCGGCAGCATCATAGATCCCCTGGGGGGGGTTGAGGATTTGAGGTGTAAGATCATCAGAACTCCCATGAGTCCGGAGGAGACTTTCAGTGAAGATCCGCTGCGTATGCTCCGGGCGTTTCGTTTCGCCTGCCGCCTTGGTTTCTCAATCCGGGGAAAGACTCTCGAGGCTATTGAGAGGCAGCACCATCACATAATTGATATTTCGAGAGAACGCTGGAAAATGGAGATGGACTCGCTGCTGACAGCTGAAGACGGCGCAGAGGTATCCAGAGTTCTGCAGCTGATGAAGGATACAGAGATTCTTCAGGATATGATCCCGAGATTGGGTGAAATGTTCATGCTGGACGGCATGACACAGGGTAAAGCGCATTACGGAGATATATGGGAGCACACACTTGATGTAGTTAAAAGAACAAAAAACACCGCTCCGTGCCTTCGGTGGGCGGCTCTCCTGCATGATATTGGAAAACCTCCATGCCGAACGGTTGATGAAGACGGAAATACGCATTTTTACGGTCATGAAAAGACAGGTGCGGATTTTGCAGGTGAAACAGCAGAAAGTTTCCGGTTCTCAAAAAAGGAAAAAAAGTGTCTATCTTTCCTCGTGAAGAATCATATGAGGCCTGTGCTATACTCCAGTGAATGGTCCGACAGGGCAGTGCGGAAACTGGCCGCTGAATCCGGGGAATATCTGGAGCTTCTGCTTGACCTGGCCGCAGCCGATATTGCCGCGCATGCCGAGCCTTATTGCATAGACGGGGCAGCGCGGATGGCGGAACTCCGCCGAAGACTGCGCATTCTGACGCCGGATGTTCGCAGACGGGTACTTCCCGGAGACCTGGGGAGAATACTCTCAAAGAGGGCAGATGGAGGGCCATCGAGTGAAACGGGAGTTATCCTCGGCAACCTTGAAGAACTGGTTCATCAGGGGATTCTGCCCCCGATGGCATCTCCGGAGGTCTATCTTGAGTACCTTGCCGAACACCCGGAGCTCAAACTGAAGCAGCATATCTGAACTCAGCCGATCGTAGATTTTGTAATATTGACGTGCTCTTTTTCTTTTGTATCTTTATTGACCGAACGGTCAGTCAACAGAAACAGGTGATTATGAGTACAAGGGACAGCATACTGGATGCCGCAGAGGAGATCTTCGTTAAAAGCGGTTTCTCCGGCTCCTCAATGAAAAGTATCGCGGAGAGGGCTGCTGTTGCAAAAAGCCTTCTCTACCACTATTTCACATCCAAAAGGGAACTATGGGACGAAGTCATTCAGCGAAGAGTAACAAATGCAAGGCTTCCTGAACGAATGATAGAGCTGGTTTCATCCATCGTGACAGACGGTCTCGATGTAGTCAGAAGCAAGAAAGATCATATAACGTATTTTGAATTTCTAAGGGATAATCCGCAGTTCGTGCGGATGCTTGCATGGCTGAATGCGGAAGAGTCTCTCTGGATATGTCCTCCCCCTGAAGTGAGAAGTGAAGTTATTAAGAAGCTTAAGGAACTGCAGAAAAAGGGAATATTCCGCGATGATGTAGATCCAAGAATGTTCGTTATCTGTTTTATGTCTGTCTGCGAGATGTGGTTCATATCCCGCAACCGGATAGCGGCATGGTTTGGCGATGATATGGGTGAGATCGAAAAGAGCAGCACCTTCATCGACTCAATCGGGAAGATTCTCCTTGACGGTATGGCGGCATCAGAATGAAAGTGAATATGACAGGTCTTGCACCCGTTCTTTTACTGATGATGTCATGCGGTCAGTCCGGGCAATCAGCAGAGAAGCTGATTCCGGTGACTGTAATGGTCGCTGAAGCTCAGGTGATAAACTCATCAGTTACCGCCGCCTGCAGACTCGAATCGGGCAGCGAAGCAATCATTACCGCGATGAATCCGGGTAGAGTACTGAAAGTTGTCGTTAATGAAGGTGATGAAGTCCGCGAGGGGGATAATCTTGTTGAGCTTTCAACAGACCAGCAGTTCAGCAGCGGTGTCTGCGCCTCGGCAGCACAGCTCACTGCTGCCAGAACAGCGGCATCAAATGCTGAGATCGATCTGCAGAGGGCAGAAAGACTGAGATCGGATGGAGCGGTAAGCGAAAGTGAATACGAGATGGCAGTTTCAGCATCAGCGGCTTCCGAGGCAGCTGTAAGACAGGCTCTCGCGGGATACGAAAGCGCGAGGAGCATGGCGGAGAGCGGTCAGGTTCGCGCACCTTTCAACGGAATGGTTACAAGAGTCTGGGCAAGGGAGGGGTACTTTTCTTCCGGGCCGCTCATCTCAATCGCAGGTGGCTCCGTGCTGAAATCGGAGCTTCTGGTTTCAGACAGACATCTTCAATATCTGGCAGAGGGGCTGCCCGTAATCCTTGCAACCTCACATTACCCCTCGGAGTTATTCTCCGGTGAAGTAATTTCCTTCTCACCATTTGTCGACCCTTTATCGGGACTGGTTTCGGTGACGGTTCAATTTCATGACAGTTCCGGCAGACTCCGCTCTGGAATGACAGGTACGGCGACAATCGGGCTTGAAATATCTGAGGATACAGTAGTGCTTCCCCAGAGGACACTGATTCATAGAGATGAGTCCTCATGGCAGGCGGCACTAGTCCGCAGCGGTTTCGCAGAGATAACTCAGGTGGAAATCGGAATTATCAACGGGACGGATTTCGAAATTTCTGCGGGTGTTGAACCGGGAGACTCCGTTATTGTTCTCGGTCATCACCTCGTTGCTGACGGTTCACCTGTAAGGGTGGTACAGTAATGAGCCTTCCCGGACTTGCGATAAGAAGAAGAATTACTTTCCTGATGGTTTTTGTCATCATGGCAGGCGCAGGGCTGTTTGCCGTAACGCAGCTTGGTATCGATTACTTTCCTAAAGTTGATCTTGGACAGATCTCCGTTGTCACGATCCTTCCCGGAGCCGGGCCTTCCGAAATGGAGGGTCTGGTAACCGAGATAATTGAAGATGCGGTCTTCGGGGTTGAGGGCGTTGAAACGGTTGTTTCAGTTTCGAAAAACAGCGTCAGTATGATAACACTCGAGCTTAAGAACAGTGCGGATATCGATCAGGCTGAAATAGATATCAGAGATGCGGTTGACAGGGTAAAGAGCCAGCTTCCGGACGGAGCAACGGATCCAGTCATAATGGCAATGGAATCCAGCATGAAACCACTGATAATGGTGACCTTCAGCAGCGACATCATGAGCGGGACTCAGATAAGGAACCTTGTGGACGAGGATATCTCACCGAGACTCGGAAGGGTGGAGGGCATCTCCTCCGTCGGTATCAGAGGCGGGCAGGTAAGGCAGATCAATGTTGAAGTAAATCCAGTGCTGCTGGCAGAGACAGGAATTCCCATAGCCAGTGTGTACGCAGCTCTCAACGCAGCCTCAGGAGACCAGCCGGGCGGCGATATCAGAGATGGTGATATGGAATTCGCAGTAAGTGTGAAGTCCGGATTCGAAGATCTGCAAAGCATCAGGGAGCTTGTAATAGGTGATAAGGCCGGACGAAATGTTATGCTCGAAGAAGTCGCTCTGATAGTAGACGGTCATGCGGAGCAAAGCGAATATACGCACCTGAATCAGGGGGAAGCGATTCTGCTGATTTTCAGGAAAAGCTCCGATGCGAATACGGTGAATACCTGCAACCGGCTTGAATCGGCAATCAATGAAGTTTCAGAAGAGTACGCAGGCACTCTGGAAACCGAGATTATCTACAACCAGGAAAGGTTCATTACCGGCTCCATGAAAGACCTGATGCTGACTGCGGTGCAGGCGATCCTGCTTGCTGCAGCGGTGCTCACGTTCTTTCTCGGATCGGTCTCCAATGCCGGAATAATCAGTTTATCAATGCCCCTGTCATTTGTGGCATCGTTTGCGATGATGTACCTGCTTGGAGTGAGCCTTAACATCATGTCTCTGGCAGGATTGAGCATATCAATCGGCATGATAGTGGATAACTCGGTAGTCGTTCTTGAGAATATTCACAGATGGAGAAGAGAGGGTGAAGGCCGGGCAGAAGCTGCCGAACACGGAGCAGGACAGGTTGGAATGGCAGTAACGGCATCAACCCTTACTACTGTTGCCGTATTTATTCCGATGCTGTTCGTGCCAGGCATGACCGGACAGATATTCAGGGATCTGAGCCTGACCATCGCAGCCGCCCTCTTCATATCTCTTTTTGTTTCCCAGTCGCTTATACCTGTGCTGGCATCAAGGTCAAAGAATCTGATCAAACCGCACTCGAGCCGTTCACTGTCAAGCAGGATTCAGCGCTGGCTGGAGCGACTGGAAGAACGCTACTCAAGAGCCATCGGGTGGTTTACCGAACATTCAAAGTTCGTTTTTCTGCCTGTTATCCTTCTGTTCGTCTCATCTATTTTCGTAATGAGGTTCATTCCGAAGACGTTTCTTCCGGAGCCTAAGGAGGGTCTGATCGAAGTCAGTATCGGTCTTGCCCCGGGAACCGGGCTTGAATTCACTGACAGCATGCTTGTGGAGATCGAAGGAAGAATCATCGAGCTTATCGAGCCGGGTGATCTGGAAAACTCCTACCTGAATGTAGGCAAGCAGGAAGGAATGGGAGCCCTGTTCGGCTCTTCGTCCTCGGCAACTGGAGAGTTAAGCCTGTATTTCGTTAGAGAGAGCGGGCGATCCAGAAGCATAGAATATTACGATACCGCCATACGTGATCTGCTCGCAGAAGTACCGGGAATTGAGTACAGTCTTACAAGCGGAATGCCTATAGGTAACGAATTACCCGTCAGCATAGTCATATACGGGACAGATCTGGATGAACTCAGGGATATCGGGGGACTGGTGAAATCGGAAATGGAGCGAATCCCCGGAACGGTTGATATCTCATCCACGCTGGAGAACCAGCAGATGCAGATAGACTTCGTGCCGGATGA
>JBDLJP010000081.1:0-8119 GCA_039714295.1 Candidatus Fermentibacterota bacterium | reverse complement strand
CCACACCATCTGCGGGATCCCTGCTGGAGATAGCATGGGCAATCCTCCCATCAGGTATTAAGGAGGATGAACCGGAGATACATTCCTTCCCGGTCATACTGCCGGATGGAGAGACAATACCGTTTCGAATTTCGAAGATGACAGGGATTTCATCGGTACTGCCCGGTGCAGGTATAAACAGATACGAGCTTGCAAAGCTTCTTCTGCCGGTTATCAGAAATACTGTTCCAGTCGCTCATTTTGCCATTTTTGAGCAGCGGTGGATCGAAGACCTTTTCTCGGCCTGTCTTCCGGATGAAGAAATTCCACGGATCATCTGCACCCGGGAAATAGCAAGAAGACTCTATCCCCGCCTGCCCAGAAAGGGAATAAGAGCAGTTGCCGGATACCTGGGATTTTCCATGGATGAAAAAAAGAGGGCTGCCGAACATGTCCGTGCAACCGCATTGATCTGGGGCAGGCTTATTTCCGAGCTGAGGGGAAAGGGAGTCATCACACTGCCTCAGCTGAATGATTTTCTTTCTGAACCGCCCTCGCCCCGCACCGGCGGCTGGGACTACCCGATGCCGAAGGACATCAGGCTGTCCCTGCCGGACGTGCCGGGAGTTTATTGTCTGCTCTCAAAAGAGGGAAAGGTACTGTACAGCGGGAAAGCGTCATCACTGAAGAGACGGGTCAACAGCTACTTCACCAGAAGAAAAGCTGATGAGAAGACCCTTGAACTTGTATCCCAGGTTCACGATGTATCCATTGAAGAATGCGAAACCCCTCTTGAAGCGGCTCTGCATGAGTTCGACACGATCAGAAGATTTAATCCCCAGTACAATATTGCTCTGAGAGAAAGGGGCGGGAGAACTCTATTTCTTTCGAAAGATTTTTCTTCCTGTTCCGCGGCCCCCGGTAACGGTTTCGTGTGGGGACCTGTTCCGGACAATTCCCGGGCGATGTTACTCAACGAATTACGCTCCGCAGTGAATGATGGAGGCACCATACCCGCAGAGCGGCTGGGTCTTCAGTATCGGCCTCTTGAAAACGGGGCGCTGGAGTCGGGATTTTCACTTTTCAGGGATGAACTCTTTCCGGGTTCGCCGGTTTCGGTCAGTGATATTCTCTCAGCAGGTCTGGATGCGTGGGCACAGCGGATTGATGAGAAGGAGAATGAATCCAGGAAAAATGACGAGGATAGCGATCCGGTGAAAATTATTAATTCAGAGGGAGTGAAAAAGCACCTTGAATGGCTTCTTGCATCAGGAGCCAGAGACCTCCGGAGAGGCGCATGGTTCTGCCAGCTGGGCTGGTCAACCCTATTGTGGAAACCGACGTTTTCTGACAATAGCAGATGTATTGTATTCAAAGAGGGCAGGATGATTTCATCGAGATGGATAAATGAAGAGGAATCATCCTCTCCGGAACCACTTTCCAGAACTGAAAGACTGCTGCAGTTTAATGCCGGAGTGTACGATCTGGTGCGGGTACTTGATTCAGAAGTGAGACGGATTACCGCTGACGGCAGCCTGAAGGGAATTCATACTCCGGGAGGAAAGGTTCTGAACGGAGAGAAACTGACCAGTCTGTACAGGTTCATCTAAGCTGCGCGAGCCGGCGTATCTGATCAGGGAATATCGCGCTTCAATTCTTCGATATCTTCTCTGGCATTCGCCCTTATCGCCTCCAGCTTAAGAAGAAGATCATCATTGACACGCTCAGTAAGCTGTCCGAAGGATTGAAGAGTAGTTGTGTTCAGGAATGGTCCGAGTGTTATTTCCACACCGAGGCTGAATTTGACATTCTGCATGACATCAGAGAGATCTCTGTTGTTTAGTGCAAGCTGTTCAAGCTCCGCTGCTGCTCCAAGAAAGCGGACATAATCGTTCATTGTATACGATGCGCCGAAATTGGCATCTCTTCCATCCCATTCCAGCATCAGAGATACATTGCTGACGGGATGGTAATCGAAACCGCCGAAAAGACCGGGGAAGGGATTTGATATTCCATCAGAACCCGAATTCTCTCCCTGCCTGAACCTTCCGATGCCGTAACCCAGGTGGATGCAGACAGGTATTCCCGAGAAGTAATCAAGGCTCTTTGTTAGCACAAGGTATGCGGAATAATTCTGCGCTTCCTCATATTTGTACAGACTGTCCTGGTCATCCCGGAAGAATTCGTAATTCTCTTCTCCGATGATATTCTGGCACCCGATCGCAATGGCAGGGATAACTGTACTTTCCCTGATAGCGAGGACTCTCACATCGCCGGAGATCGCTGCAGCCCCAAGCCAGGTGATCCCTAACTGAGCCCGGCTGAGAAGACCGAATTCCAGATGGCCTCCAATTGCGAAATCACTTTCAGTAGTACTGTCCGCCATCTGGTAGCTGAATGCAGTGACAGCCCCTCCCAGCCTGATCTGCGAGTGCAGAAGCATGGAAGCGGTGGGGATATCGATAAGACCGGGGCGGGAAAACGGAAGAGAGCCGGCAAACACAGAATTTCCCGCGGTCAATATGATAAGCAGTGAAAGAACCCGGACAGTTTTCATTCGATACCTCCCAGTATCCCCGAAGATAAAGGTCTGCAGAATACTGTACAATAGTCTCATCTATTCGTGCCTATCTACTGATCCGTCTGTTTCAATACTCATACTGGACTTTCGAGGGATTAATGCCTTCATTAAGAATAAATTCTGAATTCTGACTCTTGGTACCCCTGATGGAGGTAATTCGAATTGAAAATTTGTCCGCCTTTTTTTTTTACAATACGCAATAGCTAGCATGTATAGTACTTGCCATAATGTTAACTATGATGCACATTAACCCTGTTAGTGACACTAAAGTTTACATTAAGAATAGAGGGACAAGAAATGCACTCAAGAAAATCACAATTCGGACTACCGATTCCAGTGCAAAGAGCACTGCGCAAATTCGGGCAAGATGTACGTGATGCAAGGAAACGCCGGAGACTCACTCGAGTAATTCTCTTCTTGATCCTGTTGTGCAGCTGTGGAAATGATACAACTGGTATCTATCCACCAGTCCTCCCCCACGATCCTGTCAACGCTGCCTGGAAAGCCGTCGAGAATTTCCAGTTCGCTTACAATACCCAGAACATAGATCTGTTAGAGGTTGTACTGGACTCGGACTTCAAGCACCACCTTGAAGAGGAATACTGGGATGATTACAATGGGGACGGTATTATTGATACATACTGGGATCTGGATATCGAGCTTCTCTTCATCGATGCTTTCTTTGACTTAGCTGGTGAGATCGAATTAACCCTCACCGGAGAAGATGAACAAACCTGGCCAGATGACTCCTTGAATTGGGGGCTTGAGTTGCCGCGGATTTTCGATCTGAAAGTCCACTACTATGTCGGCAGTCAATACGAAGAGTTTCGGATCTCAGGTGCAGTAAGTTTCATCTGTAGAGCGGATTCGACTGATGAATGGTGCGTCTGGCAGCTATTCGCTCAACCATCGATCTGGTGGCCGCCAGAGTAGACCACTCTTACATCAGCAGAGCGAAATCACTCTACCCCGTGCTGAACGCTTTTGAACTCTCGCGGCTACTCTATAACAACGAAGCGTTGGGTCGCAGAGAAAGATCCAGAAGTAAGCACCAGTCTCAAACAAGTTGAAATAAAGGTATGCATGAGAATATCCACAATTGATCAGTATATCACCATCCAGATCAGGTTCAACATCACCATAACAAGCATCAAATCCACCCTCACCGATAAGATGTGAGGGAGGACCATCCCATTGTTGCAGTGATCCGGATGATATCCACCAGCAGGTGCCTATCTGTGTATCAAAGTCATCTTCCCAGTTAATAACAGGACCATGAATACCTGGTCCACCAGACCAATCAGTCTGAGTTGCGTAATCAGCGTATACTGCTGCCAAGAAACCTGAGATTACTAAAGAGAGGATAACTTTATACATGGACTGCTCCCAGCATAAAATGATCAAACTTTCACACCAGGATGTCAAGTTACTCGGATTAAATGAAATACGATGCGGAGGTATTAAGACTTTCTAATAACCTCCGTCCCTAAAGCTGGTATCCCTAATGATTTCCAGTTGGAAACCTTTCCTGGACTGGATCACAAGTGTCGCTGAGCTACAGAAAGCCTTTACGGCATAATCTAACGATCGCATTTCACCATTATCTCAGAATAACTGTGTCAGAATCAAACTCAAGGCGGAGAAAGCTCATTGATCGTAGCGTATAACCATCGAAGTCTATGCTCAATGACATCGGTCTTAACCGGTAGAAGACGTATGCGTTCCGCAAGCATCTCATAGTCGATCAAATCCTCCATAATAAGGGTTCTGATGAAATCCCTGTCCTTCTCACGAAAGGCGACTATCTTGCTTGCAGCAAGATCGTACACTTCCACGCAGAGACCTGTCATTCCCCTTGTTCGGATTTCATCAACCACCCGTACTACTCTCTTTTCCCAGCCTTCTGGAAGTCTGGCTGTAGCAATAGAAACACCGTGGATATAAAAACCATGTGTTTGATGGAATAGTGAGAGTTCTCCCAGTGCTCCATCAATATAGATCGTTCTCTCCGGTAAGTTTTTGGGTTGTACATCAACTTCAATGGAAGTGCGGAGGTTCTCCGGAGCGTCCGGATAAATGCTCAAAATCGCTTGAGAGCCGAATATCCACAATTCATTGTCACCCGAAACCTCACACGCAGCCCTGATGGCATGCTGAAGTTGTTCAAACGTCATTACATACCTTTATTACTCGCTCCTTCTCCTTCTCACTCAGGATCGCAAGGAAGGGACAGCTTTGTCGTAATCTTATTGCGCGATCTTCTTCTGAGGAGAGAAAGTGTACAAGACGTCGTACAGAATATCTCTGGAGAATGTCCCTCCACTCTTCTATATCCCCTCTTGCCGAATCGGTCTTACCTTTCAGAATCAGTTTTATATGCTTTTTCGCCCTTTCGATTATGGATCTGTCCTCATTGATCATCTTACCGATTATTCTGCATATCTCTGTCAGACGCTTGTCTTGCATATCGTGAGAAACAACTCCACTTATTATTCCGTTTTCAATATTACTATCTCTTCCGGGGGGTAAACCGTAAAGATGGAGTGCGCCGAATTCCTGTCGAGGTGTATCAGCCTTTGTATGACCGATCAACTCGATAGTCATGTCCACTTCCCTCTCCAAGTCCTGAAACAGTATCCGAAGATTTTGCATTGTCACCCTCAGACTCCTGGCATTCTGAAGTATGCAAATCCTTATCGGATGCTCTGAATCGTCAGGGAGTGAAGGTATCCATGCAGAGATTGGCGGCGGATCGACTGTTTCAATGCACTTTCGGATTGAAGCCAGGATATGCTCATAACGATCAGTCTCAGCGGAGAACAGTGCAACAACAGCTTCTGCTAAAGCATCATTAAGAGATATTTCGTATTGCTTATTCCGGCCACCACCGATAGCTTTCACGATTCCAGCAGAAGTTAGTTTTTTCATGGCTTTCCTTGCACCCAGTGGTGTAAGGTCAGCTCTTTCCGAAGCATCTACAATTGATATAGGACCACTAACCTCTGTAAGCATCACTCTAAGGAGTCTTATCTGAGCTTCGGTTCCAAGTATGTTGTTAAGAGGATACCGAAAAGAATTCTGTTCAATACTTATTGGTCTCATGATATCGCCCCAGTCTCTAAAATCCATAAGTATACTATTGTTTTTACTTAGTAATTATAGTTACTTTATGACACATGTCAATCCATATCTCTATCTTAAGTCATTTTGTCTGTTGTGTGATTGTCCCTATTTTTCTGTGAATTCATGGCGGTCGTTCAGGGAGCGGCCATCATCCCCTCAATATTTCTGATTTTCATTCGGTCTGGTACCCCCTGGTGGAAGCATTTCGAACCTTTATTAATACTGGGATTGAATTCTAAATTCTGAAACCTGGTACCCCGTAGTGGATACTTTTAGAATAGTATTCTCTAAAAGGTAAATACCTCATTCAAGTACATTCACCACATCATTATCTCTACAAGCAACATAAACCCTCGTCTCTTGCGGGGAGAATGCGATACCAAAGGGTCTATCTCCCATAGGCACTGAACTCACAACGGATCTTGATGAGGTGTCAATGATATCCACTGCCTGTCCAGAACCACATGCAACAAAAAGGAAATCATCCCATGGTGAGTGCCTAATGTTCAATGGACTGGCAGCCACAGGGATTGTATCAGTAATAGTAAAATCAAAGTCGTATGTATTGATGACGAATATGCTATTCCAATGGAAGTTTCCGACATAGAGTGTGTGTCCAACATCTGAATGAGCTATACCCGGTGATCCGTCAATACTTTCAATCGTATGGATAACTGTATTACTTGATGCATCGATAACAGATATGGAGCCATCAGGATTTGATCCTGATCCTGAATTCACGACATACACGTAACTTCCAGTAGGGTCACAGGTTATTCCTTCAGGCCACACACCAACACCAATAGTATCTACTAGTGTCTGGTCGGATGTTCTAATAACTCCAACAGTCTGACTTTGATAGTTTGTTACGTATAAGTACTCTCCATATGGTGGTAGCATACTCATTGCTCTTGCTCCGGAACCCCCACTGGGAATCTCATTGGTTTTCTGCTGCGATGAAGTCTCGATCACAGACACTGTTGATCCATGTGAAATGAATACGAGGTCGCCCGTTGGAGTTACGGCAGTACCATATCCGTTAGATCCAATATCGATCGTATTGGATACGGTATCTGTCGATACATCGATTACTGATACTGTTCCATCATTCTGATTCGCTACATACACATACTCACCAGAAGGCAGGATACATGCACCCCAGGGATAGTCTCCAACTTGAATCGACATTGCTATTGAGTCAGGAGGTGGTGGCGTTTCCCACCAGTCTGGATCAGTTGGTTCGCTTCCGCATGAAAACATTATCAAAGTGCATATAGTAGAAACGGCAATCCAAGCTACTTCCACGAGGACATCAGATTCCTTATACATTTTCACCTACCTCATTTCTGTTACACATTGATTATTCTGGGATGGAGATGATGATGTCAAGTTGATTGGTGAAATTAGTTGATTAGCCGTTAAGAGCTAATGTAATTCAGTATTGCACCCCCGGCGGGATTCGAACTTTCAGAAATAGTAGGCTGCGGAGAGGAAATAATATCCGGGCCAGGTACCGAATTCGGAGCCGGGATCTCCTGTCGTGGCATTTGAGATACTTCCAAGTCCCCTGGATAGTCCCGCATTTATGACCGTATTCTGCGAAATGTTGTACTCGGAAGATATGGAAAGGTGCGCAGATTCATCGGTAAGGTTGAAAAGCGTCTGACCTGCGAAGTTCAGAAGCGGTGTTGCAGCCCAGCGTACACCCGGGCTGAGATAGTGTCTTCCAAGAAGGTAGATACCGCCGGTCTGGTATGCGCTGCCTGTGAGGATATCGGGATAATTATAGGGATCAGCGGTTCCGGGGGAGCTGAAGTGATACTCCACAAATCCGTACAGAGCAGCGTTCAGCCAGCTTCTGTCGTATCCTGTCGAAAGACTCCAGTATGAATCTTCATTGGAATTGTCACAGAAGAAATCTGTTGATATATAGGCGCATTCCGCCCATCCCGTTCCGCCTCCGATTGAGCGGTTCAGGCTCCCGCCCAGCATGAGGTTCTCTCTGAAACAGGCTGCCAGAAGGGTTGCATCGGTCTGGAGCAGGTAGAACCTGCCTCTCAGCCAGCAGCCGCTGTTTCTGAACAGTGCGTCTTTCCCGAAAACGTAACCCGCATCCAGCTCGGACATCATCCCGATCGGAACAACCGATCTTACCGCATCGACACCGACCCTGTATTCCGTATCCAGTGTACCGTACTGGAAAGGAGCTATGAAATCCATTGGACAAACGGATTTTGCCACTCCCCAGTAAACAGCCTGTCTTCCGATTGTCAGTACTGCCGATGAAGTTCTCAGCTGGATGTTCAGTCTGTCAATGCCCTGAAGAAAGCGGAAAGATTTGTCACCGTTCCATGAGGAAGGGAAAACTCTGGTCTGGGGGTCTGCGAGTCTGAATACTTGAACTTCGTTTTCACCGCTGAGTGCGGGGTTGCCCAG
>JBDLJP010000080.1:0-8123 GCA_039714295.1 Candidatus Fermentibacterota bacterium | reverse complement strand
CCATACCCACCATCATCTGATCCATAAGAACGATATCCACCTGATTATTTTGGAGGACATCAAGAGCCTGCTGTCCACTGTGCGCGGTAAGTACCTTGTAATTATGCCTTTCAAGAAACATTGTATGACTTCTGAGATGCTGTATCTCGTCATCAACCCACAGGACAGTAATCATCAGGCATCCTCTGATATCGCGGGGAGAAGAATCTCGAACGTGGTTCCTTTTCCGGGTGAGCTGGCCTTCAGACGCAGGCTTCCCTTATGGTACTGCTCTACAATACGTCTGCTTAATGTAAGACCAAGTCCCCACCCCCCCCTTCTTGTACTGAAACCCGTTTTGAAAATTCTTTTCTGATCTGCAAATGGTATTCCACTGCCATTGTCGGCTATTTCAACTTCAACCAGCCCCGCCCCTTCCTGAATATCCTTTGTACTGATCCTGATTATTCCATTTCTTGTTTCTTTCAGAGAAGCTATTGAGTTCTTCAGAAGATTTTCTATAACCCAGCTGAATAATACGCTGTTCAGATCGATCAGATATTCGGATTTCAGATCAGTTTCCAGATTCATGTTATCAGCCAGAAAACCGGGACGACCGGAGAAGTAGTGCACAGAATCAAGAATAACAGAATTGATCATACATTTCTCCAGCTTTGGTTTCTTTCCCATCTGACCGTATCTGCTGGCTATCTGCTTCAATCTGTCGATATCGTTCTCGATAAATTCCAGCGCTTCCGTTATTTCATTATCCCTTTCAGCCTCAGGTTTCTCTCTGAGCAGCTCTATCCAGCCCATAAGGGATGAGAGAGGAGTACTTATCTGGTGTGCCGTTTCCCTTGCGAAACCAACCCACGAGAGTTCCTTTTCCTTCTTCATTTCCATCCTGATGACGAAGAGAAAAAGGAAAACAAGTACGAGTATGACACCGAGCTCAATATACGGCACAAGCAGGAGTTCCTTTGCCAGTTCATCAGAACCGTAATGCAGATATCCAATTGTGTCGCCATAGGAATCCGTTATTGGAAACGGATCGTTCTCAGTGTCAAGTTTCTCGGTTATCAGCATCAGTGATTTCAGGCTGTCCGGGCTCACAGAGTCTTCAACCGCGATTCCGTTCACAACCTGAGGAACCATTCCGGTATCTGATAAAATGGTTGTATAATCCAACCTATCTACCAGATCCTTAAAGAGTCTTCTGGTTCTGTTGAAAAGCCGCTGCCGCTCCTCAATACCTTCTATGGATACGAAATACCATTCATTTATAGAACCGCATTCCTGACAGAATCTCGATATGCTGGAATCTGATTCGAAAGCGTATGAAGGAAGTGTTGAACCGCATCCCGAACAGACATACATCATGCCAAGCTCTGCCAGTCTGCTCATTGGAACCTGCGCCCCTGCCCAGAACCATGCTATAGTTTCGTTTGCATTCGTTCTGGTTTCCCTCAGACGGGATACAAGGCTGTAACTGTAATAGAAAAATACCCAGGTAAGAATTATTACAACGAACAGAGGAAGCAGCCGTGTTCTCATGCTCCGCATATCAGGTATTTTCCACGACTGGCACTACAAAACCAGCTCCGGGTATGAAAACTGGTCTGTCGCACTTCTTCTCAGTGATCCATGATTCGATATCGTGCACAGGTTCAATACCCATTCCTTCCACTATGCTGTCAGGCAGGTTGCTTGAAAGTGCAAGTTTAATCCTTTTCCTCATACTCTTGAGCCGGACTATTGTATGATCACCCAGATTATACTGATGTCTTTCGGGGGTTTTCCAGCTTTCGTCCATTGATGTAATAAAAGCCTTCTCAAGATGATCCGCTCCGATACCTTCCCCGCATGAACTGATAAGAAGAAGATGACCGCCATCCTCAACAATCGAATTGCAGTTGTAAATAGCTTTTTCCGACTGATAGAAATTTATATCCAGAGGTTCTCCCGGGTGCAGGATCACCACCGGGGATCTGTACGGAATAGAGATAGTGGACAGCGCTGCTGAGGCTTCGGTTGCCCTCAGGAAAGATTCCCTGCACGTGCCCGAGTAAAAATGCACAAGCATGCCACGGTGAATAACACCGTTCCCCTGCAGTATCTCCACCCTGTCCTCCAGCATAGAAAGAGCATCCATCATGTCTTCGTGCACAGGATTACCGCTGAGTCTGCCCGGCAGCGCACCCTCCGAACAGGCATGATAATGATTCGTTACAATGGATTCACGGGACGAAACACCCGGAAGAAAAGATTTTCTTCCTCCGGTATATCCTGCGAAATAGTGGGGTTCGACGGAATTAGCGGCAATTACCGGATTTCCATCAAAAAGCCATGGATCCATGCTTACCGGTGTGCCCATCTGAGTTCTGCCGATGTAAACCATATCCTGCGAATCGCAATCATTGTTCTTCCAGGGAGCATCCGGGAAGCGTCCTCCGAGAAGTGTTGATTTTTCCTCAGGTGTAACCGGTCTGTGGGTTCCGGTGGCAAACAGGATTCTTACTTTATCACCGAGAATTTCTTCCAGAGGAGCTATCATGGGAAAGGATGCCGGTCTTGTGGCATCGTTAACCACAACCGTTACGGTTTTGCTGCTGCTGAACCTGATAAGATCAGGCATAACATCAGCCCATGCATCCTCAACCTGCTTCTCGGTCAGGGGCTCCGGGACTACGGGACCTGAAACCTCAAATTTATTCAATATTTCCGGTATACTGATCTGCCGGTTCATTGTATTACAATCTCCTGCCATCCCAGACAAACTCGGTTCCGCCTATGTCCTGTGCACCGGTAAAGGAATCAAAATCCTCCTCAAATGTAAATGATCCTTCTCCCGTAAGGGAGCCCTCAGAATACGTAAATTGAAGAACATCAGCGGTAAGAGTTCCCTCCAGGGTTCCGAGCGGATAAATGCCGGTGATACGGTTGGAGTCATCAGCCACCAGTTCCAGTTGCCCCATGGTCGTATCCCAGATCCCGGCAGGATCTGCAGATAAAGGAACAGTCTCTACAGTTGCCTGCTGCTGTTCCGATACTTCTGCTGTCACGGGTTCTTCGGTACTTACAGTATCGGTGATAACTTCAATGGACAGGGAATCCACCGTTTCCGGATCGGGATCACTACCGCAGGATACTATGGCAGCGAGCAGAGTAGTTCCGACCGCCAATATTGCAGAAATGCGCATATAGAAACGTCCTTTCAATGGTCAATCAAGCCGTCAGGAAATGTATGGTCAGGTCCTGTTCCATGTAAACATTCATAACCGCAGTTACAGCTATGGACACATGGAACATAAAAATATACACTATGCTTATCCAGCTATCATAAGGAGGCATTTGTGTTCAGATCCCATGGAGATAAAAGAGACCTGTTCTTTCTAGTATTCATCGCTATTATGCTCGTTCTTGCATCCTCTGCTTTTGCAAGGGCTGGAGGAGGCGGAAGCTATGGTGGTTCGAGCGGAGGCGGTGGAGGAGGAGGCAGCGGAGCGGGTTACATTTTTTACCTTCTTATCAGGCTTGCCATCCATAAACCGCTCATAGGAGTCCCGCTTCTTATTGTTGTGATAATCCTTATGATAAAATTCAGCAAGAAGGCAAAGGGCGGATACGAAACACATACCATCACAAAAGCTGGAAAAATAAGAAGAGAGCAGGAACATCAGGAGATGCAGGCCGCTCTGGATGCTCTGGAACAGAGAGATCCGGGGTTCTCTAAGGAGGCGTTTCTGCAGAAGGTAAACAAAGCTTTCATAGCCGTTCAGGATGCCTGGTCGAACCAGGACATTTCATCTGTCAATCAGTTCATCTCCGATGGTATCGATGAACGCTTCACCCTTCAGATCGAAATGCAGAAAGCTGAAGGGTACAGGAACAGGATGGAGAACATTACTGTTCAAAGCTCAAGAATCGTGGGTATTCTGAGCGATTCTCACTTCGACACGATTCATGTAGAGATTATTGCCAGGGCTGACGATACCGATGTTGATGTGGAAACCGGTAAACGTATCCGAAAAAACACTTCCGCTCCGTTCACTGAATACTGGAGTTTCCTTCGAAAACCAGGGGTTCAAACTCTCAAGGGAAAAGGCCTTGTTGAAGGAGTCTGTCCGAACTGCGGAGCTCCAATTGAACTAAGTGACAGCGGAAAATGTGAGAACTGCGATTCCGTTCTCACCAGCGGTGAATATGACTGGGTGCTTGCTGAGATAACCCAGTCGATAGAGTGGAATCTGGTATCCGACAAATCCCTGATTCCAGGCTTTGAGAGCATGGAAGTCATAGATCCGGGCTTCAATCTTCAGCATATAGAGGACAGAACTTCCGTAATTTTCTGGCGTCTTATTAAGGCCTGGTTCACTAACGAGGTTTCCGAGGCAAGGAAGGTAACTCTCCCATCATTCCTTGAAGGATTTGATAAACAGCTGTCCAACACCAGAAGTGATAATGACTGGCTCTTCTTCAAGGATGCAGCTGTAGGTACCGTAGAGGTTCAGAACATCATACCCGGGACGAAGAACCGAATGGACAGGATCGAGGTTCTTGTGAAATGGTCAGGTATTAATGCAAGGAGAAATGAAGATTCAAAGGTACGCGTGACCGGACGGAAGATCATAAGACCCCAGATATATACACTTGTTCGAAAGCATGGCATAAAAACCCACCTTGATCAGAGTTTCAGATCATCTCACTGCCCCGGCTGCGGAGCACCTTACGAAGGCGGCAGTACCGGGAAATGTGAATACTGCGGAAGACCTTTGAACGATGGAAGTCAGGACTGGGTTTTAGAATCAGTGCAGCGTTTCTCCGCATCCAGAATAACCGCAAAGGCTATTGACGGAATAGAGAGGACTGCTCTGGTGCCGCCGGAACTGCTTCTTTCATCAATGGTTAAAGCTATGTATGCGGATGGTGAAGTAGACGATAAGGAGATGAAAACCTTATCATCATTCGCTGTCAAGCGGAACATTACCGATGAACATCTGACGGAAATAATCAACACTGTAAAATCAGGACAGAATACGCTGCCGGCTCCAGCCAACCAGGTGGAAGCCAGGGAAATACTTGCAGCGATGTCGAGGATGGTACTTGCGGACGGCAGACTGACAAGCAGCGAAAAGAGCCTTCTTCAAACCTTTGGAGAATCCCAGGGGCTGGTATGGGCGGATGTGAAGATTATCATTTCTCAACAGAAGGCAAAATTGTACATTGAAGCGAAGAAGGCAATCAGGGAGACCAGAACGGGATAGCCCCAAGCAACAGTTGCCGAAACGCGCTAATGCGGGTACCGCAGTATCGGCTGCTGCACCGGTTGCAGCTGTCAGGAATGCCGTACAGTATGAACATCATAGAGGGAATCATACTTTGATATAGGTGAAGGCCGGCTTATGGCCGGTTATCCTTCAACAGCTCATCCAGGTCTTCCATATCAATTCCAAGCAGCCTGACTGCAGCCTTTTTTGCCCCGCCGCAGTACTCCAGGGTTTCCGTTACATGATCGATAATTTTGTCCTGGAGTTTCATTGGAATGAAATCCCCTGACATTTCACCGGGTATAATCCTTTCACGGATATACGGCGAAAGAGAATCTTTTTTAAGTACTTCGCCGTCAGTGTTCACAACCGCACATGCGATGATGTTTTTCAGCTCCTGAACATTATCGGGATAATTGTACTGCTTGAGAAGCTCGAGCAGTTCATCTGAGAAACCGTCAATCTTCCTGCCTGTCCTTTCTACTTCCTCCTTCAGAAAATACTCGGCAAGAAGAGGTATATCATCTGCCCTGTCCCTCAATGGAGGAATACGGATGGAATTCACCATAAGATGGTAGAGAAGATCCCGGGAGAATGAATCCCGGTATCTTGATCTTGTCAGATCGTGCGTGGAAGCAACTATGAACCTGACATCACATCTCAGAATCTCTGTGGAATTGTCTCTGTAGTATTCGTTTGTCTGTATGACCCGCTTCAGCCTGACCTGAACGGGCAGACTCATATTCTCGATATTATCGATGAAGAGAGTTCCACCGGAGGCTGTTTCAAGAAAGCCTGACATCTCCTTGCTCTTCCCGCTCCAGTCTCTGACTCTTCCGAACAGCTCTGACGAGAATTCCTCCGGTGAATGTGAAGCGCTGTCAACGGCGACAAAGGGTTTGCTGACCCGCGGAGAAGAGTTGTGGATTGCTCTTGCAAGCGATTCCTTACCAGTACCCCGTTCACCCCATATGAACACACTCAGATCCCCTTCCGCCATCTGTTCTGCCTGGTGGAACAGGCGTATAAGTGCAGTATCCTGTGTGGGGAGATGTTCAAAAGCGGCAGTATTGTCCAGATCTTCCCTGGATAGAGCCTGCGGCATCCTGTTGATTGTGCTGTGGAGAGTTCCGTGCTCTATGGCATTACTGAGGACTTCCAGAAGGTGTTCGTCATCAACAGGTTTAGTCAGGTAATCAAAGGCGCCCCTCTTCATTGTTTTAACAGCAAGATCGACATCGTTTACTCCGGTCAGTATTACAACAGGGACGTCTATTTTCTTCGTACTCATCATCCCGAGTATTTCCATGCCGGTAACATTAGGCATGTCGAGATCAAGCATTATCACATCAAAATGTTCTTCCTCAAGAAGCTCTTCGACCTGTCTTGAATCGTTGATCACTGTAGTTTCAAACATCTCCGTCTGCATGAGGAATACCATGAAGTAATTGGTTACGGCAACATCATCATCTACAATGAGTATCTTTTTCAATTGCTCGTCCTCTCTACTGCTGAGTCCGCGCCTGTGGGAATCCTGACCGTGAATTTAGTCCCGATCCCCGGTTTGCTGGTAACGGCGATGTTCCCGCTGTGTTCCTCCGCTATCCGAAAGGCTATCGCAAGACCCAGACCCGTTCCTCCCTTTGCTCTTTTGGTCGTGAAGAAGGGATCGAATATCTGTTTCTGCGTTTTCTCATCCATACCCTTTCCGTTATCCTCGATCTCTATAACAACATTCTCACTTTCATCCATGTAAGTCCGGACAGTTATAAGACCTTTTTTGTCATCCGGAATCGACTGAGCGGCATTCACTATAAGATTAATGAATATCTGTTCCATCTTCTGCGAATTACCCGTAAATTTCCCAAGATCATTCCCAAGTTCAAGTTCTATCTCTGCGTGTTTGTGCACCTCATTCTTCACCAGTCTTGTTGTTGCCTCCAGCAGTGTGTTCACATCGACATTATCAACCAGAAGACCCTCATCTTTTCTCGCGAACCCCCTCAGTCCCTCCACAATTCCCTTTATACGCTCGGAACCATGAGCCATATCATCAACAAGAGTCATGATATGCTCGCGGAAGAAATCGTATTTGAGACGCGCAATCTTCAAATCGGGATGATCTTCCTGATAATCATCAACTATGGGCAGCATATCCGTTATCGCTTGTCTGATAATTTTGATGTTACCTCTTATGAACTGGTTCGGGTTGTTAATCTCATGACCGATTCCGCTGACCAACTGTCCAAGTGAAGCCAGTTTGTCAGCCTGCTGCAGCTGCTGTTCGTATGTCTTCTCCAGAGTTACATCTCTGTAAAACTCCAGTATGCCTTCAACTTCCTCCTCCTGATTGTACACGGGAAGAGTATGTACTTCCATGAACTTGTCCCCATCTCTTATGGTAATAGTTATCGGGGTCTTTTCACGTTTGATCTTACCCAGTCTACAGTCTCTGCACGGCGTATCACGATTGAAATAAGTTCTGTAGCATTTATCACCGGGTTCAATATCATCGTGGTTACTCATGACAACGTTCCTGTTCAAGTCTATAAGCATTACTTCACCTGGAATGACCCTGAACATGGTCTCGAGACGATGCTTTGTCTCATCCCAGCTTCTGTTGATCCTGTCCAGATAGGAATCGGCAGTACTGAGTTTCTGTTTCTGTTCCTCCAGCTCACTCTCGCGCTCATCGATTTGAGCTTCAAGCTCCTTCAGACGTTTGTTCAGCCCGTCCTCTTCCTCGCGTTTAAGAAGCATTCTTTCGGATAGTTCCTTACGCTCCAGAGCAACACTCAGCATTCTTCCTATCTCGTTAAGCATTTTCTGTTCCTCTGGAAGATGCTCATGCGTTCCGCTGATATAACCGACTCTGAT
>JBDLJP010000079.1:0-8280 GCA_039714295.1 Candidatus Fermentibacterota bacterium | reverse complement strand
TTGGAAGAATATTCATGCACTACATGGATCTGCTGCAGGGTGATATCGATGATAGAAAATCCCTGATCCGGCAATTCAGCGGTTTCCGCCACAATATCCAGTCCATCAATCATGGATACATGCTGATCGTTTATACTGCATGCGGAATCGTTATCGTAGCAGCTGTCCTTGCGGGGGTTCTGATATCACTTCAAACCTGACGGGATAACAGCGGAAAAACCCCTGTTATAATCAGGACTATTTAAGGTCAGGACGGAAGGCGTCCTCAAGGTAAATGTCCATTCTGAGATTCATGGATGAACCTCTGACAATCGCCACATCGAACCGTATCTGACCTGATGGAGGTTTCGCTGAAAGGTAAGTTGAAGCGGCATGTACTATTCTAGCCTGCTTTTCCGAATCTATCTTACCAAGCGCTATTGTAGCGGAGCTGTCCGAAGCGAATTTGACTTCAACGAAGGAGAGTACATCTTCTTTCTGTACAATAATATCGATCTCTGATCTGCGGGTTCTGAAATTCCGTGATTCAACAGTCCATCCCCTCTCCTCGAGCCAGCTGCATACAAAAGATTCAGCCTCCCTTGAGATCTCACTCAAAACGTAACCTGAGCTGCGGGTCGTTCTTCATTGGAGCGAAGGACATTCTGTGAATCGGGCAGGGTCCAAGCTTCCTGATAGCCTCCATGTGTTTTGCGGAACCGTAACCCTTGTTGGAAGCGAAACCGTAGCCGGGATACTTCCTGTCGGCTTCTATCATGATATCGTCTCTTGTAACTTTTGCGATAATGCTGGCAGCGGCGATTGCAAGACTTTTCGAATCACCTTTCACTATGAATTCTGCGGGGATATTCAGATTCCGTACCCGAAGACCGTCTATGAGAAACAGATCAGCAGGTACACCCTGCGCGGCTCTTGAAAAGGAAAGACGCACAGCTTCAGACATACCCGCCATATCGATCTCGGAAGCTTCTACAATACCTGTAGAACAGTATTTCGATTCTTCAAGGATCATGGGGAAAAGCCGGCTGCGTTTGGCGGCGGAAAGTTTCTTGCTGTCGTTGACCTCACTCAGAACTGTATGCCCGGGGAACATCACCGCAGCAGCTACAAGGGGACCTGCAAGCGGTCCTCTCCCCGCCTCATCTATCCCCGCAACAAGGGGATATCTCGATCGGAAACCTTCATCAAACAGATAGAGCCGGGGTTCCGTTGTACTACTTTCTGGCGCCGAATGTCTTCTTCTCTTTGATCCTTGCAGCCTTACCTGTTTTGCTGCGAAGATAGAAGAGTTTGCCCCTGCGGACTTTCCCTGCTCTGGTTACTTCGATCTTCTCGATAAGCGGTGAATGCAGCGGGAATACTCTCTCTACACTAACACCGCCTGAGATCTTCCTTACCATGAACGTCTCGGCAGTTCCGCCACCGCGCCTGGAGATGACCACTCCCTGGAATATCTGTACCCGGGTCTTGTCACCTTCAACAACCTGAAAGTGAACCTTTACAGTATCCCCTGATCTGAATTCGGGATAATCATCCCTGATCTGCGAGGATTCAACACTTCTTATAATGTCATCCATTGTTCTGCTCCTTCTGTCTATCTGCCAGCCGCAGCGAGCTGATAAATCGTTCTTTTAAGCTCTCTTCACTCTCCGAATCGATCAGATCCGGACGTTTTCTTCTCGTCAGTTCCAGCGCTTCTCTGTATCTCCAGTTTTCAATTTCCGCATGGTTCCCGGAGATAACCACTTCCGGGACTTTTTTGCCTCTATACTCAGCAGGTCTTGTGTATCTCGGATAATCCAGTAATCCTGTAGCGAATGAATCCGATTGAGCGGATTCCATCCTTCCGAGAACTCCGGGAAGCCATCTGAATACAGCTTCCAGCAGGAACATCGCCGGTATCTCACCGCCTGATACTACCGCGTCACCCACACTTATCTCGTCGGTTACGGCAGCATCCCTGAACCTCTGGTCGATACCTCCATACCTGCCGCAGAATATTATCATACCATCTGACTCTGCAAGGTCACGAGCCAGGTCATGATCCAGTCTGCTTCCCTGGGGCGTCATGAAGATGACTCTTGCACCAGTCCTCCAGGGAATCCGCTCGAGTGTTTCAAAAAGCGGTTCCGGCCTCATGAGCATTCCCGCGCCACCGCCGAACTGGTAATCATCAACCGAGCCTCTGTCATCAACGGCCCTGTCTCTGATATCCAGTATCGAAAGGTCTATAAGACCATTCTCGACAGCTCTTCCTACTACCCCGCATTCGGAAAATGCAGAAAACAGTTCCGGGAACAATGTAGCAACGGCAGTCTGCATTACAATAAGCTCCTATTTACAACGGAAGCTCTTCGAGTCCTTCGGGAAGGTCAATCTGTATCAGATTTTCCTTCCAGTCGATCGATCCTTCGCTCATCACCATAATAACCGGGACATAAAACCTGTTATCATCCTTCTCCACGAGAAGCATTGGATTCGCCCCGGCAGGTTCGACATCAATAACCCTCATGCGGCATCCACGGGACAGAATATCCAACCCTGCAAAATTATAAAGCGGTATGAATCCCAGCTTCGCTTCGGCTTCGATCCTGGATATGTAGATCGATCCGTTTCTTAATTCCTCGGCATCATCCCTGTTGCGTATCTCTCCAAAGGTCAGATTGAACCTTGAGCCTCCCCCATAGGTGCATCGGCTTACCGTAAGAGGCCTGCTTCCGTTCATCAGAATTACCGTTCCAACCGAAACATCCGATGTTCCGGACCCCTGGAAAAGCCTGACTCTCAATCCGCCCTTCAGACCATGTGTCTTTTCTACGTACCCGAGATATACGATATCTTCAGGGACTGAGCCGTTATAATCAGTCAATAATTCTTACTGTAGCCTTCTGCTCCAGACGGGCAGCTGCCGATCTGATAATAAGCCGCATAGCCTTTGCAATCTTACCCTCGCGGCCAATAACCCTGCCCAGATCGCTCTCAGCAACCTTCAGTTCGAAGATAGTAACATCCTCTTCAACTGTTTCATCAACAGAAACAGCCTCAGGATCTGCAACAAGTGTTTTGGCCATAAGTTCAACAAGCTCTTTCATGAGGACCCTCCAGTTTAGATGTCAGTTCAGCCTGCAAACGCACCAGGAGCGTGCCCTGCAGTGAAACACTGGCAGATATACTCCTGTATCACAACTACGAAGTTCTGTTTTCACCTTTCAAGAAAACTACTTCGGGTTTGACTTCACCATCACCGGACCCGATCTGATTCCATTTCTTCCAGGTTCCGGTTTTCTTAAGCAGATTTCTCACTGTATCGGATACCTGAGCCCCGTTGCCGAGCCAGTGAAATACTCTCTCCTCATCGATTTTTACTTCAAAAGGTTTGCGAAGGGGATCGTAGTAGCCGAAGCTGTCCAGAAATCTGCCGCTGGGAGCCTTACGGCTGTCTGCGGCCACGATTCTGAAGGATGGCTCACCCTTGCTTCCCATTCTTTTAAGACGGATTATTACCAAGCTTAACCTCCATATCAGCGGAACATACCGGGAATTCCCATTCCTTTTCCCGGTTTCATCCTTTTCATCATTTTTTTCATTGATCTGAATTCCCGCAGCAGCCTGTTCACATCGCTTACTCTGGTGCCGCTGCCCATCGCTATTCTCTTTCTCCTGCTTCCGTTTATTATCTCGGGGTGGCGTCTTTCCCGCGGGGTCATTGAACTCATAATGGCGGACATTCTGGTGAACTGGGACTCATCAATATCCATTCCCGAAGGTCTCATGTTCTTCGGAAGCATTTCCAGGAGATCAGTGAGAGACCCCATTTTCCTGATGCGTTTCAGCTCTCCCGCAAAATCCTCGAGGGTGAAGGAATTGGTGATGAGTTTCTTCTCAAGTTTCTGCGCTTCCTTGATATCGAACATATCCTGAGCTTTCTCAACCAGTCCTACGATATCGCCCATTCCAAGAATTCTACCGGCAAGACGTTCCGGATCCATCTCCTCCAGACCATCAACAGCCTCACCCGTTCCAAGGAATTTAATCGGTTTTCCGGTTACAGCTCTGAACGAAAGTGCAGCACCGCCTCTGGAATCACCGTCCATCTTGGTGATGATCGAACCTGTGAATCCGATTCTTTCCTGGAATTCCAGCGCAACGTTCACCGCGTCCTGGCCGGACAGTCCGTCAAGCACAAGAAGGGTTTCGGACGCCTGCGCAACCCCGCTCATACGCTCAAGTTCGGTCATAAGGTCGTCATCCACATGAAGCCTGCCGGCGGTATCGCATATCACCAAATCGTAACTCTTCCGGCGTGCTTCTTTTATGGCGCTCTTCAGAACCTCAACCGGATCTTTTGTATCCCTGCGGCAGTAAAATCCTGCACCTGCATCAGCTGCCAGCTTTTCGAGCTGGTCAATTGCCGCGGGCCGCTCAAGGTCACAGGCGGCAAGAAGTACTGTTTTGTCTTTCATCGAAGAAAGCCACCATGCAAGCCTGGCTGCTGTTGTGGTCTTGCCGGAGCCCTGAAGTCCGATAAGGAGATACACCAGCGGTGGCATACCGGAGAGCTGAAGCGGTGACCTGTCCGTACCCAGCAGTTTAACTATTTCATCGTTGACTATCTTGATAACCTGGTTCCCGGGGGCAAGATTCTTCAGAACATTCTCACCGGTAGCTTTCAGGCTGACATCACTGACAAACTGCCTGGCAACCTTGAAGTTAACATCAGCTTCAAGCAATGCGCGGCGCACCTGCCTCATAGCCTGCTTAACATCAGATTCCGAGAGAACCCCCCTGCCTGTCAGTTTCCTGAAAGTATCAGAGAGTCTGTCCGTCAGATTTTCAAACAAATTGTTCCTCCGCAGTTCATTAACCGTTTTCTCCGCTCCGCTTCATACAGCAGTCTACAGAGCATGCAACTATACACTATTTAACGGAATAGTACAAAGCCTATTTTTCTACGATCATTGATCCATGCCCGGACGGGCAGGTGACTGTTACCTCTGTTCCGGTTTCAGATATGATGTATTCCAGACCTGATTCGGGACAAACCGGCAGCGTATCAGGCAGCAATTCCAGAAGCGGTCTGTTGTCGGAGGCGACAGCAGCATGATACAGAATGCCATCAATCTCAAAACAGAGCGAGTCAATTCTGGTCTGACAGGTTCGGGTACTCAGTTCAGCCCTTATCCTGTCTATTCCTTCCTGATCGATCAGCTCTGTTCCCTTGCGGGTGGTGCACGCGGTCAGGAACGAAATAATCAGAATTATGACTGCAAGGTGTTTCACCGGAGTTTTTCCATGGCAGAACCCGGATCAGCGGAACCCGTTATGAAAGAACCTGAGACAAGGATATCAGCTCCGGCGGATATAAGCTCCCCGGCATTTGCGTCGGTGACTCCGCCATCAACAGATACCAGTGCTTCACCTCCACCGTAACTGTCAAGGATTTTTCTTGCTTCATGAATTTTATCATGTACGTATGCCAGATGCTTCTGCCCCCCGTAACCGGGATTAACCGTCATTATCAGGACGAGGTCTACCGCAGGCGCAACCCACCTCAGAAAATCAACAGGTGTTGACGGGTTCACCGCTACACCGGCCTTTGAGCCTGCAAGCCTGATCTGCTGAAGCAGCCTGTCAAGGTGTGAAGTGGCCTCGGCATGTACTGTGATGTAAGCGCATCCTGCATCTGCAAATGCATTAATAAGACGGGAGGGTTTGGCAACCATAAGGTGCGCGTCGACCGGGATGTCAATGCGGCGGGTAATCGAGGCCGCAACACCGGCACCTGTTGTCAATACAGGTACGAACACTCCATCCATTACATCAAGGTGGATCATATCGGCTCCGGCAGTTTGAAGGGCCAGGGCTTCCGCCGCCAGATTCCCCTGATCACAACCCAGGACTGAAGGGGCTATGATGGCTTTTCCCATTACCAGTTCCCCCATTCGTTGTCAATTTTCCCGACCACAAGTTTAATCGAATCTCCCGGAGTATACTGCGAGCCGGAAGGGATCATCTGTTCGATGATCATTCCATCCTGGAGAATATCACTGGTCACACGCTCCTCGATTACCGGGATGAGGTTGCTGTTCGCCGCGACCTCAAGCGCACTTGCAGCGGAGAGCCCCACGAAGCGCGGAATGCCGTCCCACCCGGTTGATACAAGAAGTCTGACAGGTGTTGTAACCGAAAGGCTGTCATACTGCCTCGGACAAACCCCGATAACCATACCCTCAGGAACGGAAGGATGGGGCATCCAGCTTCTTCCGATGGAATACAGCTGCCAGTCGGCGATTTCCTCTTCAGCCTCAACAGCGTACATACCTATCAGTGAATCGGGATGATAAGGTCTGTAAAGCGGACCGATATTCCAGAAAATATTCACCGGGGCTCCTCTCGGAGTCATCGCTCCGGGAGGCGGGTCCTGCCTTATTACGCTGCCCATCGATTCCATCGGACCGTATTCAGACCACTGACCGGCAAGTGTCAGACTGACAGATTCTATGGAGCGCTGTGCGTCCTGTCTTGAAAGACCTGTGACATCGGGAACCATCACAGGTGCTGAAGCCGCTCCTATCGAAGAGATGAACCTGGGGGTTCGAAAAACGGAGGGCGCCAGAACCGTACCCGCAATAAAGGCAAGTATCGCGGCAGATACGGCCAGAATACTATATCTTACTATCGGCTTCAATGGTCCCTCTTCCATGCTGCGGCAAACATACCGTCCAATTGGTGGTCATGGGGAAATATGCAAAGCATTCCATCCATGACAAGCTCAGCGGGGCCGGGAAGGCTGATCCTCTTGAAATTATCCCTGCTTCTTTCGAACATTTCAACCTGCAGACGGTTTTCCTCATCCTCAAGGCTGCACGTTGAGTATATCAGAATACCTCCGGGTACAACAAGCTCAGATGCGGACAGGAGAAGCTCTCTCTGCAGCCTTACTGCACTCCCGAGATACTCATCAGACCATTTCCACCTTGCATCGGATCGCCTTCTGTATACTCCGGTATTCGTGCAAGGGGCATCGATGAAAACCGTATCGAAAACTGCTCTGAATGGCGACATTCGTCCGTCGGAAACTGCCGGTATGCTGTTACGCCACCGGAGTCTTGAACTGTTCTCCCGCCATCTGAGCATTCTTTTGAAGGATGAATCGGCTGAAACTACGAATCCCGCGGTTTTCTGAAGATGGTGTGTCTTACCGCCCGGAGCCGCTGCGATCTCAAGAACGGATCCTCCTGCAGCAAGCTCTGCTGCGGCTTTCCCGGTAATCGCAGCTGCCTCATCCTGCAGATAAACGTTATCGGATATCGAATGAAGGGGATTCTCTCCGGTTCTCTCTACAATTCTGTAATCATCAAGATATCTGCCTGATTTAAGATCATTCTCCAGATTGATGTGGCAGCCGCCGATATTCGGCACGCTGTTATTCCATTCCAGCAGTTTTTCTGTCTTTTCTCCTCCGTACCTTGAAACCCATCTTTCGATGAGAGATTCCGGATGGGACCATATCTCATGAAGCGGGGCGCCGTTCAGGTTCGGCTCTCCCTCCTTCGCAAGCTTTCTCAGAACCGCGTTTACCAGGCCTGAAGCTCTGTGGCCCGAAAGGGCGCTTACAGTGGCAGAAACTGCCGCATGCGGTGGTGTGCCCAGTATGAGCAGCTGCGCCGCACCAATCCTCAGGGCAGCGAGAACGGAGCTGTCGAGGTCATCGAGGGGCTTCGAACAGAAACGGGTCAGCGCTCTGTCGAGCCTGACCCGCCATACTGTTGTCTCCCTCAGAAGCCTGAGGGCGAAAGCTCTGTCCCTGCCTTGAAGGTTCAGGTTATCGGTTCCTCTGGTAAGAGATTCAATTACAGCCCTTCGCGCGGCTGCTCCGTCGGATCCTTTACTGGACGTTTTCAACCTTCTCTATCTCAGGGAATACCGCCTTCAGATTCCGCTCAACGGTCCACTGAAGCGTTACTGTAGCCATAGCGCAGCCCGAGCATGCGCCCTGAAGCCTGACTTTAACTACTTTACCCTCGATACCTACAAATTCGATATCTCCACCGTCCCTCTGCAGAACAGGACGTACCTTTTCAATTTCGGCTTTTACGTTCTCATCGTTGAATTCAAGCACGTTCTCGGTCATCTCTTCTCCTCCGGTCATTTTATCTGTGAAATTACAAGGGATACCATTGTCATGAGTTTAATCAGGATATTAAGGGACGGACCACTGGTGTCTTTGAAAGGATCACCAACGGTATCCCCAATAACAGCCGCCGCATGGTCACTGGA
>JBDLJP010000078.1:0-8368 GCA_039714295.1 Candidatus Fermentibacterota bacterium | reverse complement strand
CTGTCATACACAGGGCTCAGGAACTGATCCGCAGGAAAGAGCCCGGAATGGAAGTGACAGAGCTGCCATTCACTGATTCGGAGACATTTGAGATTATCCGGAATGGTGACACAGCAGGAGTGTTCCAGCTTGAGAGTTCCGGTATGCGTGAAGCGCTTAGAAAGATCAATGTCAGCTGTTTTGATGATGTAATTGCAGCCGTGGCTATTTTTCGCCCCGGATCCATGGATATGATAGATCTTTACGCAAAAAATAAGAAGGGGATAGAATCGGGATCCGCGGATTTCAGAATTACCTATCTCCACCCTGATCTGGAGAACATTCTCTCTCCGACATACGGTGTTATTATTTATCAGGAACAGGTTATGAGGATTGCGAATGTTCTGGCCGGCATGTCCATGGTAGAAGCAGATTCTCTGAGAGTGGCGATGTCAAGAAAAAATCCCGAAGTAATGGCACAGATGCGGGAAAAATTCACGTCGGGAGCAGTTAACAGAGGCGTTAACAAAAAAACAGCAAAAAAACTGTTTGATCTTATAGAGAAATTCGCCGGTTACGGTTTTAACAAATCACATGCTGTCTGCTACGCTGCCCTTGCCTACTGGACGGCATGGCTGAAGGTTCATCATCCATCTGAATTCCTTGCCGCCTGCCTCACAAGTGAGATCGGTAAGATAGAGAGGATTACCAGGACAATTGACGAATGCTGCAGAATAGGGGTTGTAGTAAATCCGCCGTCAGTTAACGCAAGTTCCGTTCTTTTTGATGTGGACGGCAGCGGAAGGATCATTTACGCTCTATCTGCGATTAAGAATGTAGGTGAAGGACCTGCTTCTGCAATAATCGAAGAGAAGCTTCAAAACGGTGACTTCAAGAACATTTTTGATTTCTGTACGAGACTTGATAACGGAGATGTTAACAGGAAAACAATTGAATCGCTTGCAGGTGCCGGGGCAATGGACTGCTTCGGTCAGAACAGAGCATCATTGCTTGAATCAATTGATCAGGCTGTTAATTACGGAGCTGCAGCAAGAAGACATAAGGAAGCGGGGCAGATGTCCCTCTTTCAGACAACGGAGAGCGATGAGGATGAATCGGAGCCGATATTGGAGGAGAAGGAAGAGTTCTCACTTGAAGAGCGCTGTTCACTCGAGAAATCCCTTCTAGGCTTTTACATGACGGGGCATCCGCTTGAGATCTACTCGGATGAGATAGACAGTTTTTCAACAGACCCGGTGGAAAAAGCGAATGAAAGCGAAAATAGCATCGTAACCACTGCTGGAATGATCGTTCAGAAGAAGATCATACCGACGAAGCGCGGGGATATGGCTTTCGTACTTGTCGAAGGCAGAACCGGGACCGGCGAAGTAGTGGTATTCAACGATGCGCTGCAGAAATACTCTGACCTTCTTGAACCGGGCAGGCTGGTGCTTATGGATGGAGAAGTATCAAGGAGAAGAGGGGACAGCCGTTTCAGCGCCAGAAGAGTATACTCCCTTGACGGCATAAAACTTCAGCTGAAGGCAGGGATCAGGATAATTGTTGATGGAAGTAATCCTGAAATTGAACTTCTGCATAAGGCTGTAGAGTACTTAAAAGCATATGAAGGCAGGGGAGATGTGATCGTCGATATAAGACATAAATCGGGCTGGAGGGTAAAAGGACTGTCCAGGTCGATCAGGGTGTTTCCTGACAGTGAATTAATTGAGAAGCTGAGGGAACTTCTAGGTCGGGATTCTGTGATCCTTTCAAGGGGAAGGGGGCCGCGAATATGATTATCAGAAGTATCCTTATTATCAGTCTTCTTGCAGCGTCAGCCGGGAAAGCTGTATCCGGAGAGCTTATGAGGCTGGTCAGAGAGCCAACCGCGGGTATTGTCGCGCCCAGAACGTATCATTTTTCCATGAGTACATTTCCTGATGACGGTTTGAGATTTTCTCTTACGGCAGGCATCTTTCCAAGGCTTGCAGTCGGGCTGGGTTACGGAGGATGGAATATCACAGGGCTTAACAGTCCATCATGGTTCCATCATCTGTACGTGAAGGCAAGATTCAGATTTATCGATGAGACAGAATCGATCCCTGGAGCACTGCTGGGGTTTGATAACGAACCCGAAGCGATCCGATCTGGATCAACATACCGAAGATCGGCGAGGGATTTATACCTTGTCTTCAGTAAGAATTTTCTTTCCTTCGGCGGGGATATGGCTTTTCATTTCGGTATCAGCGCTGATATCAGCAGACTGATTCATGTCGGTGCATGGACAGGTGTGAATAAAGTTCTTCCTGCCGGGTTCGGGCTGGCGGTAGAATATGATTTTGCGACGGATGAAGCCGACTCAGTCCGTTTTGACAACAATGGCGGATTCCTGAGCGGTGAGATTTACTGGGAGAGCTTCGGACAGGTCAGAATCTCTCTGCAGTTTATTGATATTCTCGAAACAGGCGGTGAGAGTTACAGAGCTCTTGGAGTGGATTTTCTCGGGCTCTTCTGAGCATTCCGATCAAACTGAATGGAGACGAACTATGAACTATGATGAACTAAGAAGGAAATACGCTGAAGTTATCATAAAAACAGCGATTAACCTTCAGGAGGGAAAACCTCTTCTTATCCGTACCGAAATAGTTCAGCGTAAATTCGCAAAGGTTCTTGCTGAAATGGCCTATTCAAGAGGAGCTTCCTTTGTATCCCTGCGGTTTTCCGATCCTGAACTGAGCAGACTCAGGATCGATTCTTCTCTTTCAGATGATTATCTGAAATTCATGCCATCTCACCTGGAGAACATGTACGAGTGCTATTTGAATGACGGCTGGAGCAGCATATCTCTGAGGGGACCGGAATTCCCGGATATCATGGAAGGAGCCGATCCCGGTCGTGTCGGAATAGTTGGCAGGTCGACTTCGAAAGTGATGCAGACATTTTTGAAAAGTGTTTCCGCAAACAAAATAGCCTGGAACGTCTGTCTTCATCCTACCGAGACCTGGGCCGCGAAAGTACTTGGAAGCGATGAAGACTGGGAAAGGAGAATATGGGAAGTGCTTATTCCGATTCTGCGCCTTGACCATGATGATCCCGCAGGAGCCTGGCTTGCCCACGATGCTGAACTGAAGAGAAGATGCGAACACATGAACAGGGCGAGGTTCGACAGAATTCACTTCACCGGACCTGATACGGATCTGTATGTGGGAATGGCGCCGAACAGGACTTTCACCGGGGGAAGCTGCGTTAATCAGAAGGGTGTGGATTTCTTTCCGAACATACCCACGGAAGAAATATTCAGTACACCGGATTCTTCCAGGACGGAGGGTTTTGTGAAAACAACTCGTCCGGTGGAGGTTCTGGGAGCCCAGGTTACCGGAGCCTGGTTCCGCTTCAGCGCTGGTAAGGTCGTGGAGTTCGGTGCCGATACCAACAGAGATCTACTGGAGCAGTATCTTAACTTCGACGAAGGCGCCAGGGCTCTTGGAGAGGTCGCACTTGTGGATTCGAGTTCCCCGATCTTCCGAAGCGGAAAGATTTTTTACAATATTCTTTTCGATGAGAATGCCTCATGTCATATCGCGCTGGGAAACGGTTACGCCGACTGCATAGAGAACGGTGTCAGAATGTCGGATGATGAGCTTAAAGAGACCAGATGTAATTCATCGCTTGTTCATACCGATTTCATGATTGGCTCCAAGGAGGTTTCCGTTTCGGGAGTTGACAGGGAAGGGAACGAAGAAAGAATAATTGAGAAGGGCATCTTTGTCATTTAGGAGTGAATTATGCTTGACGAAAAACTGCTTCATATCCTCGCCTGTCCGAAGTGCAAAGGAGAACTGGATTACAGAACCGATCCGGAAGAAGTTCTTATATGTCATTCCTGTAATCTTGTTTATGAGGTGAGAGATAATATCCCCATTATGCTTGTGGACGAGGCAGAACCTCTGAAAAAGGACTGAATCGAACATGGTTCAATGAGCGGGGAAAACGGTACTCTTCATTTGAGAATTAAGGTTATTCCAAGAGCCGGAGTTACAGGAATAAGGGGAAGAATGGCCGATAATACGGTTAAGATAGCCCTTAGAGCTCCGCCCGCCAACGGGAGAGCGAACGCAGAGCTTATAAAATTCCTCGCAGGGGAATTCGGTACGCGCTCCTCATCGGTCACTATTCTCTCGGGAATCTCCTCCCGGAAAAAGCTGATATCCGTCATTTCATATTCAAAGATCCCGGACTGGTTCAGAGAGCAGAGTTCATGATACCGCTCCGCGGTGTCATGGTGGGGCGCGAACATCAGCTGCTGCATGCCGTCGGCTTTATTCTTGAACGAGAATCTGCTGAGAGTAACGGTATTATGTTTATCTGGGCTCCATCAGGGATGGGGAAGACCAGGCTTGTTATTGAACTGGAAAGAACGATCACGCAGCGCGATTTCATGTTTATCGAGGGTGATAATACTGCCGGATCGGCTCCATTCTCTGATTTTCTTGAGAATTGGTTTGATCTTAATCCCGGAGCCGGTCCGGATCAGAATTTTGAATCGTTCGACACTATATGGGAAGGACTTGTTCTTAATCTGTCAATTGGATTTCCTGGAGAAAGCTGGGATATGCGGATGAAGCTTACGGAAGCCAGACCGTATATCGAGTACATTCTTGGGCTGAATTTCGATAAGGAGTCCATCGCGTTCAGACTTGAACCTGCTCAGAGGGCTGAGAAAATAAGCAATGCCCTGGTCATATTTTTTGATCTGCTTGCTCTGCAGGATCCGTTAGTTATCGTAATGGAGAACATTCAGTGGTTTTCACCTGAGGATCTGCTTACCGCAAAGCGGATTATTGAAAGCACTTCAGGCGCTGCAAGAGAATTCATAGTTACCGGAAGGCCTGATGAGAGCGGCAATGAACCATTTTTCCCGGAAACTGCCTCTTACATCAGAACTGATACACTGACTCTGGACGGGCTGCCAGAAACGAGTATCAGATCTTTCGTTGAGGAGCTCGGAAAAGGTTCCCCTGAAGATAAACTCTTAGAGTTCCTGTGGGACAGGGCCGGCGGAGTACCGCTCTTTCTTGAGCAGGCGCTTGATTACTTGAGCGAAACCGGCTCAATCGAAAGCTGCGGCGGTGAGTTGCTATTCAAGGCTCCCATTTCCGGGATACCGCTATCGATCGGGGAAATGTTCATTTCCCGGATGCTGTTGATGCCTGAGTCCTTCCGAAGGACAATCGCTGCAGCATCTGTTCTGGGCAGCAGTTTCAGAAGATCGGAAATTGAAGCTATGGTTTCGACAGGATCTGCAGATGAATGCCTTCAGATCGGTCAAGAAAAGGGGATTTTCAACCTGGAAGGATCCAGCTGCTCTTTCTCGCACATTCTATTCCGTGAATGGATCAGCGAGATGTCTCCCGTCACAGAATTGAGGGAGTTCCATCACAGAGCAGGACGCATTCTCGAGAAGGAATCAGGATCCTACCTCTCACCTTCAAGACTGGAGAAGATAGCGGATCATTACCTCTATTCCGGTGAAACCCTCAGGGCTGCCTCATTTATGGAAGAGGCAGCGGAAGCTTACACGGAAATATTCGAGAACAGAGCTTCCTCCAGGCTGTACAGGAAGCTGATACCCATGCTGGATGAGCCGGAAAAAACCCGTACCGAGCTTAAATTGTCCGATGTGTACAAAAATGCGGGACTTCTTAACAATGGAATAGAACTTCTTTCGGGTACATTGAAGCGGATACACAACTGTACATCCGTCGACAGGTATTGTGAAGCGCTTGTAATGCTCAAGCTCGGTGCGTACATGAGCTCATCCGGAAAGCTTGCAGAAGGTGAAGAGATGCTCCTGAAGTGCCTTACGGTTTTCGAGGAGGATGAGGATATTGAAAATCAGGCTCTTGCCGTTATGCAGCTGGGCCTGGCTGTGCGTTCAGCTGGACGGATACCGGAAGCGATAGAACTTGTTGAGCGGTCCATCGATCTTGCCAGAAAAACGGGCAAACCAAATTTGATTTGCGCATCCCTTTACTGGTCTGCCATAACTTACAGGCAGACAGGTAATTACGAGATGATGAAACAATGCACCGAAGAACAGGTGGAGCTTGCGGAAAAATCAGGCATTATCAAAAGCATCATTATGGGATACGATAATCTCATGAGGGTTCACATTTACAACAGGGATTACGAGGCGGCTGAAGATATCCATGAGAAACTCAGGAGTGCGGCTGAATTAACCGCGAACTGGGCTGCGCTCAGCACCGCCACAAGCAAACTGGGTATTATTCACCTGCGCAGAGGTGAATGGGAATCAGCGATGGAGTGTTTCAACAAGTGCGTGAGCCTCACAGAAAAAACGGGCAATCTCAGGGCTAAGTGTGCCGCTCTTGGAAATCTTGCCCATGCATCGATCGAGATGGAAGACCTTGGAGCAGGATTGAAATACTCCACTGAACTGATCGATACCGCATCTGCGATCGGTTTCAGAACGGGACTCATGTCCGGCTACGCAAGAATGGGGTTCATTTTCTCCTTACGCGGGGATTACGAATCCGCCCTTGACTGCATACAGACACAGATCGAACATGCAGAGTACCTGAAGGATATCCGTAATCTTTCCCATGGATGGGCTGTTATTGCTGATATTCAATTCAGATTGAATGAGATACCGGAATCGCTTACGAGTGTTGAGAGGGCGATCGACTATTCCAGAAAAGCGAGCGATATGAAACTTTACTCCGAGCAGCTGGCCCTCAAGGGCAGGATTCTCTTCTGCAGCGGCAGTAAGCGGAAAGCCGGGGATTTTCTTAAGGAGGCTCTGAGCCATACCGGGGGTGGGAAGGGCAGGGACAGTCTGGTTTACCTCTGCAGAATGTATCTGCAGGTGATAAAGGCCCAAACCGAGCAGGAAAGTTCCCCGAAGATACTGGAAATGATCAGTGAGGCTCCTGACACAAGCTGCAGCGGTGAAACATATTATTGTCACTGGAAACTCACGGGTGACAGTATGTCTGCCGGGAAGGCTGTCACTCTGCTCACCGAATCCATCGGTTCTCTCCGGAAGCCTGTGCTTCAGAGATTCCTGGATGATCTGAAGGAACACTCCCCGGATTTCACATTGACACAGCAGGAATACTGACCCATCTTTACTCAACTTTTTTGAAAGGTGGTTCTAATGGAAAAGAAACGTAAATTCATACTCATCATCGCTGTTGCGGGAATGATAGGTACATTCCTGCCCTGGGCCAGCTTCATAGGTCATTCAGTTAGCGGTACTTCCGGGAGTGATGGATGGATAACTTTTGTCCTGTTTGCTGTCGGTGGCGCTGTCGCCTTCTTCACCGGTAATAAAGCGGAAGCTATTAAAAGTAAGCTTATGCTTGCAGTATGGATTCCCGCTGCACTTGCAGCTCTCATTGCTCTGCTCAAAATATTCAAGAGTTATCCTGCCGGCTTCAGTCTCGGGATCGGTCTTTATCTCATAGCAATCGCCGGTCTCGCACAGGTGTATATGTCGTTTTTCTTCAAGGGGAAAAGTGCCTGAGGTTTTATCGATATTTTAGATTGATATCCCTTTGCCGGTTTGATGCTGATGCTCCTGCGTTCTGCAGGGGCATCATCTTTTACACTTGTTCTGCCATCCGGATATTAGCATAATCGCTGTTCGATAATCTTATTGTCTATTTGTGTGCGTGGAAATCAGGTAATTTATGCTCGCGATAATTCCGGACAGCTGGAAATGTGACCTGAACGGTCTTGCTGATGTTTTCCTGCGGAGTAATGACCCTCAGGAGAATCACGATATGGTTCGTTCAAGTCTTGTGGATGGAGAACGCCTTTTTCTCATTTGTACAGAAGGCGTGTCCGATATGAACAGATATATTGTTGCTTCGGATCATATTGCGCTTTTCGGGACCAGTCCTCTGACAGGACCGAACAGAGACGATCTCGGTCCTCGGTTCCCTTCGCTTATGGGTATGTATATCGCACCGGATGGAGAATGGGATAAGGGCATTGTGGGCAGGGTTCCCGACTGGAGGCTGTCAACACCCGCTGAGCTCAGACTGTTTGGTGCGGAGACTCTGGTTTCCGAGGGGTTGGACGAAGCAGAAATAGCAGGTCATGGAGGAGCGAAAGTTGTGCTTCTGGTCAGAAGCCACGGTTGGGAATCCATCAATACGGAGCCCCCGCCGGTCCGGGAAGTTGCCTTCGCAGCGATTAACATGTTCAACCATAATTCACCCGGGGAGGTGAGGAGCAATGAACTATAAAGATACCATACAATTACCTAAAACCGACTTCTCCATGAAAGGTAATCTTATTAAGAAGGAACCTGAAACACAGCAGATGTGGGATGAGGAGAACCTCTACGCGAAGATCAGGCAGG
>JBDLJP010000077.1:0-8392 GCA_039714295.1 Candidatus Fermentibacterota bacterium | reverse complement strand
TCTTCCCCCTGAAGGCAGCACAGGTACACCGAAAAGCGAGGAAATACTTCTTCCCATATCCATGAGATTCGGATCAGGCAGCGAAAGAGGTAGTGTAGAGAGAAGAACACCCGGAACAGCACCCGGGTCTATACAATGTGTTCCGCTCCATGGATCGAGATTATCAGTTATTACATCCTCCGGATAACTCCCCAGTGTTGTCTCCCAGGAGGATCTGTAACCTCTCGCGTAGCCTATTATCATATCCGGGGCGTAGGGGGGGAGATGACCTTGATAGAAATCTGAAGTGACATACGCATTAGCTATAACACGCCTTCCGGTGGCGGGATCTGTTACTGACTCGAGATCCCGCTTCAGCTTTTGAAGGAGGTCAGGAACCTGTTCGGGCGGCACTGCTCCATTTTCCTCACGGTCTGATCTGTTTATGTAAAGGCAGTTCAAACCGAGGCCGTAGGCTGCCGTTGAAGACCAGTCTACTGCTGCGAACATATCCTGATTACGGGCATGGCTAGATGTGATATTTGCATAGCCCTCGTATGCAAGCCATGTATTTAGATTGAATGATCTGTTGAATGGCGCAAATCCATGATCGGATAATACAATTACTTCCGTATTCCCGTCTCTCGCTGCAAGAGCCTCTCCTATAACACTGTCAATCCGGGAGTATAGCTCGCGAACTGCCCCTCTGAAGCGATTGTCAGTGCCGGCATACAGGGGAGAGGCTGGATCAAGGACTCTGTAGAACATATGGATGTTAAGATCAAGTGAGCTGAAATAGAAAAAGAACATACCTTCCCTGAACCGATTGAGTTCATGCCTGAAGAGATTCAGTCGCTCCTGCAGGACTATCCATGCCTGATGCAGATATTCTTCGTCAGAAAGAATCCCTCTGGAAAGAGCTTTTGTATCCTCCGGGAAACCCTGGGTATAAAATGGACCAAGCTCCCTTGCCAGATCGCTGCTGTAACCTGAAGGCTCCGATATCTGGAGTGCCGGGTTCAATGGATCTATGTTCAGAGGTGAGAGATAGAGTTTCAGTTTTGGTGTGATCTCCTTCACGAAGAACCTTCCGATGGCATTAACACTGGAAATGGAGGGAATTGCATCGAATCTCATTCTGACCCATCGGCTCCACTCTCCAGCTCCCAGAACAATACTTTCCCCCTGAATATCTATTCTCAAGGCATCGGTATCGCGATCTACCCAGACCTTTGCTTCAACTTCCATCGGCGGATTACCGGCACGCATAGAATTCTCAGGGCCTTTTATCCTGCATACATAGCAGTTGTCACCGTAATCACGTACAGCTGTGACTATTCCGCCTGAAGTCTCGTCAGTAATGGAACGTGCGTGATCCGTAAAGAAAGTAAAACTCCCCTGGCTTCCGCGCATATCGGGAGTACCAAGACCCGAAAGTATTTTCGCTTTCCCTTTATCAGGAGGAAAATCAACCGGGAGTTTAAGCATGGTTACAGGTATTCCCTCATCCGTCAGACTGTGCCAGAAAGGTACTCCCTTTCTCAGAAGTTCAACTTTTGCGCCGGAAAGTGGAAGACGCCAGTCGCTTATGCTGATAATCCTGTCCGGACCTGTAACCCTGGAAGTAGAAAGGAACGGCTGTCTGCTTGAGGGATCTCTATGAATGAAATCGAATATTCCATGTACATCAGGACCGAAACCGGTTATGAAATTCGACCATGCAACAGGGCTTTGAGGGGGGTTGCTGGTTCCCAGCCTGTTCAAGCCGCCCGATGCCGTCAGTAAAGCCGCGTTGGGCATTACACCTTCGTGAATGAAGCTGTTTAGAAGGAAGGGATCCATTCCATCTATTCCAAGAACGATGACGCGTCTTCCGGATGATATTCCTCTGCTGCATCCGCTATTCAAAGCGAGAAGTGCTGCAGGTGAAAGAGCTGCGAGTTTGAGAAATTCCCTACGTTTCATTTCCCTCACCTCCCTTAATCATGGATTTACCTTCCATATAGTCGGGAGCTGCAATACCAAGTGCCCGCAGAACGGTTGGAGCAATATCAAGAATACTCGAGTTTTCCGCGGTCAGCTTCACATTTGAAGCAAGTGTCCCCGGAACAAGCCTGTGATCGTGACAGTGATCACCATTCCAGTGCTTTGTGTTGGGGTAAATAACTTCTTTACCGATACCACCGGTAACACAACCCCATCCCGCTCTGTAACCTTCCATTGTTCCTATCACAAGGTCAGGTCCGAGCGATACGTAAGGACCATTATAAACGGTCCGGGATGGGTATACAGCGCTGATAACACGCTCACCTTCAGTATTCTCCAGTCTTAAAAACTTCTCTGAAATTTCTTCGATCAGAACAGAGGCTTCGATCCCGGGCTCAACAATACCTTTTCCACAGCGCCCCTTCACGTTAAGCATTATTCCGGCAAGTCCCATTGACCATGCTCTTGTTCTTGACCAGTCAACACCCCTGAATGACGTATCTACGGTCTCGACACCATCTTCAAGATAGAGGTAACCGTTTTCAAGAAGCCACCTGTTAAAATCGATACATGTATGGAAAGAAGTAAAACCATGATCCGACATGACTATCAGCATGTCCTTTCTGCCGAGCTTCTTCGCTGTTTCACCGATTAATGAATCCATTCTGCTGTACATTTCACCTATTACTGAACCTTCCTCTGAACCTTCGCCCCAGAACATGTGCTGTATTCTATCGGAAGTATCGAAGACGCAGACGACCAGTCCGTCAACCGTATGTTCCAGCGCATCATAAAACATCTGTTTTCTCTCATCAAATATGGACCAGGCCTGCTTCAGGAAGGCTTCTCTGGAAACTGCACCGTTGTTCAGAGCCCACGTATCCTCAGCCAGACCCAGTGTTGCGTATGGACCATAAAGACCGGCCAGATATCTTGAATAGTGAAGAGGGTGAGAGATAGGAACTGAAGGGAAGAAGGGATCCACATGGATTGCAGTGGAGTAAAGGAGAGGTTTACCACTAATGTCTTCAGTTAAACAGAATTTCGATATACCTCTTACTTTCCTGCGGTCTACCCTGAACGATAGTTCAAGCCAGTCTGACAGAACTCCTTTCTCCACTTTCATCTTTCTCTTATCTGTAATAAGAAGAGCTGTCTCTCCGGAGATATCAAGTTCAATTTTCACACTAACGCGTTCACCGTCAGAATTATCAGGACCGGGCAGTTCAGCGATCCACCTGTTATCATCGAGTTTCTGAAGTCTTCGCTGTAAACCGCCGGTGATGGCCCCTTGCGGTTCATCTTCGGAGAAAACCGTATAACTGCCCTGGGTACCTCGAAGATCAGGAACACACATACCGCTTAGCAGGTGACCGTCAAGCGGTTCAGGCGGGTAAGTTATGGGAACTCTAAGGACTGTGGATCTTATTCCGTAACGTTTCAGAAGACTCCAGAAAGGCTTGCTTCTGCGAAGATGCTTAAGGAACGGCTTCATAACAGTTCTTTTGAATGGTCCCAGACCTGTTCTTGCAGGAGATGTGCCGGTTTGAACAGATGACAGTTTTGCAAGGTACCTCATTCTGTCCGGTGCAAGAAAATCGAAAATACCGTGTCTGCCGGGATTGACGCCGGTCTGGAATGAAGACCATGCAACAGGTGAAATACCCGGACATGTTGTGGAGAGCCTTTGGAAAGTTCCCTCATCACGGAGTTTTTTCAGGGAAGGCATCCTGTCTTCGGATATCAGTTTTTCTGCGATATCAGGAGAAAAGCCGTCAAGCCCGAGGATTATAACTCGTCTGGCAGCTGCAGGATACTCCCGTCTTCTTCTCCTGTAGATCTTAATGAAGATGGTTACTGGCCAGATGAGTGCGGAAAGGAGAGAAACAAAAATGGCGTTGAGGAAAACCACGAAGGATGTGACTATTCCGAAACCAGCACCCGGTCCTACATACGCCGCTGATGAACCATGTATAAGAAGAAGAATAATGATGAAAATGGGGAACCTGCGTTTGCCGGTTTCCCGGTTAATCAAAGCGATTATATTCCTCCTGTGATTTGTGAGCGGGATATTCATCGGTGATTATCCCGGATACTTCAGTAATCAGTTCAAAATAATATAACGGATTTATTATATTCATTTTCGGCGGTTTGCAGTTATTTCAATATCTTGATGTATCACGAATAAGATACATATGGTTTTCACTGAAGGATAAGTATTTATGAGTATCAGGATCGGTATAGATATGGGATCAGTAAGTACGAAGGTCGTACTTATGGACGGAAATACCATCATTTCCGCCATTTATAGAAGGCACCACGGCAAGCCTGTCGACTCCCTTGTTTCCATCCTTTCTGATCTTGAGGGCTGGCAGGGAAACCGGGCCTCTTTCACCGGCAGTTCCGCACGAAGTGCCTCTTCGGCTGCGGATTGTAAAGTCATCAATGAAGTAGTTGCGCTCGCCGCTTCTGTTCCGCTTTACTGCCCGCAGGTCAGATCCGTGATTGAAATGGGCGGACAGGACTCCAAACTGCTTCTTTTCAGGCAGACTTCCGACGGACTGGTCTTTGATGATTTCTCCATGAATTCAGTTTGTGCAGCCGGTACAGGTTCATTCCTTGACCAGCAGGCTTCAAGACTCGGTCTGAGAACCGAAGAGCTTGGTGAGCTTGCACTACAATGCAGCCATCCGCCCAGGATTGCAGGACGATGCAGTGTATTCGCAAAATCGGATATGATACATCTCCAGCAGATTGGCACACCTATTTCACACATTGTTGCAGGTCTCTGCTTCGCTGTTGCAAGAAACTTCAAAAGTTCCATTGCTTCCGGAAGGGACTTCCGTCCTCCAGTCGCTTTCGTTGGAGGTGTGGCTGCGAATAAAGGTATGGTCAATGCCTTCCGCGAAGTACTCGGCAGTGAATATTCCGATCTTGTCATACCGGGAAATTTCAGATGCCTTACTGCTGCTGGAGCAGCACTTGCGGCGGATGAAGGTGAATACAGAATAATCGATGACGATTTCATGCACCGGCTTCTTAATACTGATAGAGGAAACGAAGAGGAGACTGCCCTTCATCCTCTTAAGAGTTTCTCTATCCTCCATCCTGAGAACAGTAAAGCTTCTGAGAATAGCGATGAGCCTGTCTATCTGGGCATTGATGTCGGATCCATAAGCACAAATCTTGTAGCGATAGGTGAGACTTCCGGAAGACTTCTTGCGTCCGAGTATCTTATGACCGCGGGAAGACCTCTGGAAGCTGTTAAGAATGGCCTCTCAAGGCTTTCCCATGCTCTGGGTATTGACAGGAAGGTTCTTGGCGTTGGTACTACCGGTTCCGGGCGTTACATGACAGGTGATTTTACAGGCGCCGATGTAGTCAGGAATGAGATAACCGCCCAGGCAAGGGCTGCCGTGGAAATAGATCCTGAAGTCGATACGATTTTTGAAATAGGCGGTCAGGATTCGAAGTACATCTCTCTTGAGATGGGCAGAGTAGTTGATTTTGAAATGAACAAGGTCTGTGCAGCCGGTACAGGTTCATTCCTTGAAGAACAGGCGGAGAAGCTTGGTCTTGAAATACGGGAATTCGGACCTCTTGCTATCGATGCGTCGGCTCCATGCGGTCTTGGAGAGCGTTGTACTGTCTTTATGGAAAGTGATGTCTTTTCACAGCAGGCTGATGGCGCATCAGTCGAGGATATTGTCGCCGGTCTTTCATATTCAATTGTCAAGAATTACCTTCACCGAGTTGTAGGAGAGAAGAAAATAGGCAATCGTATCTTCTTCCAGGGCGGGACAGCTTTCAACACAGGTGTAGCTGCGGCATTCAACGCTGTTCTGAAGGATAAAAAAGTAATTATTCCCGAGAATCACCATGTGACAGGGGCTATTGGAGCTGCACTTCTGGCAGGAGAAGAGAAAACTGCCGGTCCATCCAAGTTCAAAGGATTCAAACTGGCGGATGAGAAATACAGTCAGGAAACTTTCGTATGCGAAGAGTGCCCGAATCGCTGCGAGATCCACAGAGTTCTTCTCCATGACGGTAAAGAGCTTTCTTACGGTGGAAGATGTGAGAAGTACGAAACGGAAAGTACTCATTCCAGGCGGATAGATCCTGGAACGAACTGGTTTATCGAAAGAGAGAAACTCCTTCTCGACGGCTACACCGGCAGGAAATCAGGAAATAAACCGCTTGTTGGTATTCCAAGAGCCTTATGGTTCTGGGAGTTCTTTCCATTCTTCAGAACATTTTTCGAGAAGTGCGGTTTTGATGTCATCATCTCCGGAACATCTACAAGCAGCCTTATTCATTCAGGCGTTGAAAGCGTTGCCGCAGAGACTTGTTTCCCTGTTAAACTAGCCCACGGCCATGTTATGGATCTCCTCGAGAAGGAAATAGATTATCTTTTCCTTCCATCAATTCTCAGATCGTTTCCAAATGGTGACTTCACGGAGTCCTACAACTGCCCTTATGTTGAAGCTTCACCGTATATCATCGATTCCGGTCTCGGTCTATCCTCTGAGGAGGGGATTATTACTCTCAGTCCTGTGCTCGATTTCTCCCTTCAGGGCAGAGACTGGATGAACGGTCTTCTCGAAATGACCGCTGACCTTGATATCAGCCCAGCTCTCGCGAGGAATGCTGCCGCAGATGCGCGAAGAGCGCACAATGTATTCATAGATTCCCTCCATAAGGCGGGAAAAAGGGCATTTGAGGAAATTAGTGAAGATCAGGCTGCTTTTGTGATAATAAGCAGGCCATACAACGGAGCTGACCCTGCGGTGAATGTTGATCTTCCCGACAAGCTTGCGAAGCTCGGAGCATCGGTGATACCGACTGACTTTCTGGATCTTCCCCTTGATCGCGCTGCGGAGCTGCACAGGAATATGTACTGGCAGTACGGCCAGAGGATTATAGCAGCGGCGCTTGCCATTAGAGAGAATCCCGCACTCAACGGTGTATATATCACTAATTTCGGCTGCGGTCCCGATTCTTTCATTCAGCACGAGGTAGCAAGGATAATGGGTGAGAAACCGATGCTTACCATTGAGATCGACGAACATGCCGCTGATGCCGGTGTAATAACCAGATGTGAAGCTTTCATGGATGCTATAAAGGGCAGAAAGGACTATGGCACTTCTCCTTTCAACCAGCATCTCGGAAACAGAAACATGGATATCGGAGACCGGACAGTATGGATCCCCTGGCTTGGTGACCCTACATGGATAGCCATAGCTGCCGCGAGTAAGCATGGTGTTAAAGTCGCTCAGATTCCGGCAACCAGCAAGGAATCCGTTGCTCTGGGCCGCTCTGTGACAACCGGCAAGGAATGCTATCCGGCCATTATTACCGCTGGCAATATGCTTTCTGTCTTAAGAGACAACGATCCTTCAAAAACAGCATTTTTCATCGGCACAGCATCAGGACCCTGCCGCTTCGGACAGTACTGCAGCTATCATAGAATACTGCTTGACAGGCTCGGTTACGAAGATGTCCCTATTATTACTGCAACATCAAGCGATTCATACACGTCCGTAAAAGAACTCTCTACAATGGGTTTTCAGATGGATATGCTCAGGGCTGCCGTAGCAGGTGATGTCCTGAAAAGCGCTCTCTACAGAGTTCGTCCATACGAATCTGAAAGGGGATCTTCTGATCTACTCTTTGACAGGTATCTTGCAGCGACATCCGATGCGATGCGAAGCGGAAAGTCTCTGATTCCAGTACTTCAGGAAGCGGCATCGGAATTCATGAACATTCCGAGAATTGATGTTCCGAAACCTCTGATACTGATGTTCGGTGAGATATATGTAAGGAACGATTCATTCGCGCACTCCTATACAGACCTCCGTATTGAAGCTCTGGGGGGTGAAGTACTTTATACTCCTCTGATGGAGTGGTTTGAATATGTTAATCATTCTTTCATAAATAAGTCGAAAGACAGAAAACAAGTATTCGACTTTATCAAGGGATACTCAAGAATGAAGATAATGAAAAGCATCCGAAAAAGACTGGAGGCTCCCTTTGCAGACCTTCTGTCAGACCGTCCCGGACTCGAGCCTGAAGAGATCATGAACGCTGCGTACCCTTACATGAAGGAGAACATCGGGGGCGAAGCGATACTCTGTATCGGCGCTCCTCTTGCATTCAATCGGAAGACGGCTATAGATGGAGCGATCAATATTTTTCCCTTCACTTGTCTTCCCGGAACCGTCGTTACAGCTATTAGTAAAAAGATAAGAAAAGAACACAGGAACCTTCCATGGCTTAACCTCGCATTCGATGGTCAGGAAGACACTGACAACGAAGCAAGGCTTCAGGCGTTCATGTATCAGGTCAAGCAGAATTTCAGGAACGGACCGGTAAAATCCCCTGTCTGCTCCGATGCAGCCGTTCTGATTGAGAAGTAACACTGAAAGCG
>JBDLJP010000076.1:0-8528 GCA_039714295.1 Candidatus Fermentibacterota bacterium | reverse complement strand
ATCTCGCGTAATAACCTCTATCGGGTTCAGGTTATCCCCAGAGGCTTCCACCAGGAGTTTTCTAGCGATGGTGGTTTTTCCGGCGCCCAGGGAACCGCTGAGACAGACGAATCCACGCCTTTTAATGACTTCCCGGGCTTTTTCAAGCGAATCCAGATCAACGGTCAGAACATCGATATCACCGTACGATTGAAGCAGTTCATCGCCCTGGGGATACGGAAAGGATTCCCGATTCAGACTCCTGAGCCAGTCCTGGACCTCGTTCCGCAGCAACTCTCTGCCTTCGTTGGCTGATGAGAAAGTCCAGCAGAGATTGTTGTCAAGAAGATCCTGAACAGCGTTATCATCTTCCGGTTCATTCTTGAAGCATATCCCGGCGATCGGGACAGCATGCCGGAAACAGTTATAGTAAATACTTCGGAGTTCGGGAGAAAGCGATCCTTTGATAACCAGCAGGAGAGCATCCGGAATGGGTGTATCTGAGCGGGATACCTGAACTTCATCAGCCCATCTCGGAGGTATGAGAAGCTCAGCATCAGTTTTCAGAATATCCTGAACGCCTCCGGGCAGTTCTCTGCTTTCAAAAACTACTGAAAGAGTGAATCTGTTCACGGGATGGAAACCGCTTTCAGTTCAGAGGCCAGATAAGAGTAACCCTTGTTTTTCCTTCCGGGGTGAGACCGAATTCAACCCATTTAGCCAGGTTACGAGCGATAAGAACCCCTCTCCCCCTTGTTAAAAGAAGTTCTTTCCCCTCTCCCGGGTTGAAGCCGAGCGCTTTTTCAGGTTCCCATGACCCTTCATCGTCAATAAGAAACCTTATCCTGTTTGGAAAAATGCTGAAGCTGATGGTAACTATCTTTTCGGGATCGTTCTTATTTCCGTGCTCCATGGCGTTTTTTGCCAGTTCTACCACCGCAACCGACAACTGGGAAAGATCATTTTCCTCAACTTCAGCCGATTTTCCTACCGCTTCTATGATCAGTTGAAGAGGTTCGAGCACGGAGACATCGCTGGGTAAGCGCAGTTCTATTGGGTACACGGTCATTCCCCGAAACTATCCAACGCTTCCTTTTCATCAGTAAACGTCTCGAAGATAGTAATCAGCTTTGTTATGATAAATAATTCATGAATTTTTTTAGTTGCATTCAGAATCCTCAGGGCTCCGCCTGCTCTTGAAAGTGTAGTATGACCCGAGACTATTACTCCAAGACCGGAACTATCCATCCAGCTTACTTTTCCGAGATTAAGAAGAACTTTGTTCTTATCCTGATCAACGGCTTTCTGGAATACTTCCTTCACTTCCATAAGCTCCGGGCCGCCAATAACCTTACCGGACAGAGCAACCACAAGAACATCGCCCTTCATCTCCTGTTTGATATGCAATTTATACCTCCCGATAATTGAAAGTCCATGAAGCAAATAATCAATTTCGTGTTAATATAGCCTTAAAATCCTGATTGACAAATTCCCTGTGGTTGTTCAGGAACAGGCAACATAATTCTCCCACTCGACAAACCCTAGACTGTCAAGGAATTCCCTTACGGCTTTCCTCGCTCCGGGAAGCCTTGAGGCTATAACTACCGGAATGTCAGGATGCGCCGACAATTGTCCGGACCCTCTCACAGGTCTTCCTCTTAGCATCATTCCCTGTCTGCTCTCTGAGGGATCGATAAAGGCTTCAATATGGAAGCCATTATCCTGCAGGCATTTTCCCAGCCTTCTTGCTGCCTGACCGCTCCCGGCGATATGAACAGTTTTCTCCGACATGCACGGTACATGCCCAAGGTACTTAGCCTTCAGCATATAAAAACTCGTAAGTGAATAGGCGCTGCTGGTTCGCGAAAGTCTCTCAGGATAATCCCTCCACTCAAGAAGAACCTCCGGTACCCGGATGAACCGGTACCCCCTGCTCCAGAGTCTTAACCACAATTCGTAATCCTCGGGCAATTCCCTTTCTGTGTAGCCGCCTTCCGAAAGAATACTTTCTCTATGGAAAAAGGCACTGGGGTGAGGTATCGGGCTTTCAATGAAAAGGTTTTTCTCTATCTCTTCAGGTTCTATCAGACTGTTCAGCCACTGCTCATACAATCTGTAACCGCGGGTAATGCTATCCTCCGGGAAACTCCGGACCTGACAGGATACCACGGTCATGGGTCCCCGGGATACAGCAAGCCCGTACTGCTTCTCTATTCTGTCCGGTAATGAGATGTCGTCCGCATCCATCCTTGCGATCCATAAGCCCCTGCTCGCGGCAAGCCCTGTGTTCAGAGCATCTACAAGCCCCGATCCGGCGTTATCGACAAGCGTGAATCTGGAATCCTTCGAGCACCAGTCCTCAGCGAGCAGGATTGATGAATCTTCCGAACCATCATTTATCAGTACTGTTTCCATATCTGTGAATGTCTGTTCCGCAATTGATACAAGTGCATCGTTGAAGTAGCGTTCAGCATCCCTGAACGGAAGCAGCACCGAGACAGCAGGATTTATCAAATCGAGAGGTTTTGAACCGCCTGACGCAGTTCCACGGGAGTTCGGACCAGCCGACCGCATGCACCGCCCACACATGGCTGCGCATAAGGATACCCGGGATCAGGAAGGTAGAGTTCCTCCATTAAAAGGCTGTCCTCAGTTATGGAGGGATCGTAGAAATCCACTCCCTCCCCGGATGCGAGCTCAACAGCTTCTGTCATCAGCATCACTGTCAGACTGTCGGTTTCGATACCGACAACATTGATGTGCAGCGAAAGCTCTTCTATATGATGTTCTGAAGTAGTGTCAGAAAGTGCCCCTTCCTCAACTGAATTCCTGAAAAAATCCGCGTCTCTGACGCCTGCAGCTCTGGTACTCTCATTCCCTTCCGAGTCGAATACGACTGTGATGGGAAGCACATCCGAAAGTTCCCAGTCATCCTTCAGCTTCGCTGCGTCATTTTCATTAAGCCAGATAACAGGCATCGAAAGATCTGTTTCCTCCCTGAATTTCAGCAGAGTTTCCAGCTCAAGATCACCGATGTCTACAGCGACAACTGAGATACGCCCTTCCATTGACCTGAAAATCTCATCGATCACCGGCAGTTCTCCAACACAGGGAGTGCACCAGGTAGCCCAGAAGTTCACTATAACCGGTTTGCCGAGATTATCGGAAAGGAGGCTGTCCAGTGATTCTCTGCCTGACATAAGCGGTCCCTGTTCCACCGGACCGTGATCGATCGCGGTATGACTGCCACTATGCCTGATAACCGGAAACAGGAAAAGAAGAACAATGAAAATCCAGAGGAAATCAGAGAATTTCGTATATCCAGTCATATGATTCAGTCCTGTTTCCGTGCATCATGATGTATCGCGCTGACAGGACAGACATCAATGCATCGACCGCACCTGATGCATTCCGCTGAATTCGGCTCCCTGTATACAGCGATATCCACAGGACAGACAGACCTGCACTTATCGCATTCTATACATGAGGAATCCACTCTCATTCTGAAAATGGATGCCTTGCCTGCCAGGCCCCAGAAAGCTCCAAGCGGACATAGAACCCGGCAGAATGGCCGTTTTGACGTAACTGACCACAGAAGAATAAGAATAAGCACAGCCATTTTCCAGGAAAAGAGAAAACCGGTCAGAAAGGTTTCTCCCCCATCATGAAGAACAAGGGGTATTCCCGCTGTAAGAGTTCCAGAGGGACAGACAGCCTTGCAGAACCAGGGGTCGCCCCCGGCGCCCGGTACAGTTCTCAGAGTAAGAGGAAGAATAAAGACAAAGATAAGAAGTACCGCGTATTTGGCATCCCTCCATCTTGCCGGGACACTGATTTTCGGTGATGGTATTTTATGAAGAAGCCCCTGCAGAAGTCCGAAGGGACATATCCAGCCGCACGCGAACCGACCGGCGATGAACCCGATAGTCAGCAGGAAACCGATAACCCCGAGAAGAATGAGAGCATCAGGTCTTCCGGTCGCTATGCCGCCCAGAAATCCCTGTGATGACAGAATATTCTGAACCGTCCCCACAGGGCATGCCAGAACACTCGAAGGGCAGGAATAACAGTGAAGACCAGGCATACAGAACATCTTGGATTTACCAGTAAATATAGCTCCCTGGATAAAACCGTTAAAATAGAGATTCCCAAGAATCAATGAAGCGAACTGTACCAGACGACGGGCTTTCTCCCTGACCACAGTCTATCCAATTCCAATGCATTCAAGGCAGATATTGGCTGCCTTCTGCCAGATGACTGCCGGGTCGCCCCATATGTATCCTGAAACTGTCATGATAACTGCGATAACCAACAGTGAGATTCTGATCGATAAAGGGATTTTTCTCATATTCACCACTCGATAAAGTTCTGGAGGCGGCGATCGGATTTGAACCGATGCATGGTGGATTTGCAGTCCACTGCCTTACCACTTGGCTACGCCGCCCCGCTTTGGGGGTCAATCATACAAATTCAAGGCTTACAGGACAAGACTGAATCGATTAATCTATCCAGTCGAGGCTGATATTGAGTGCGCCGGAATACGTCATGGGACCGAGAGGTGTTGAAATCGTGGGAACAGCTGTAACCAGCATCCTTCCGATATGTTCGCTGGTTCTCAGACTGGAATTAATGCCGCCGATTGCAAGAGCAAGATCTATGAAGTTCAGGACACCGACTTCGCTCATCAGAGCAAAAGCGTCGAAGCTTATATCAAGCGGCAGTAATACCGTCTCGTTTTCTCCCGGAATCTCAAGCGGACTGGACATCGTTCCCGATGCCACCCAGGTTGTATCAAAAGCAGCTCCGGAGTCGCCGTCAAGGTAGAGATCCCACACAAGTGAGCTCAAAGTGACTGGAATGATATCAGGTCCAGTGGAGCCGTTATTCGGGTTGTGAATACCGATATTCAGTGTGAAATCCACCGGGCAGCTGCCCGAGGCCCAGATCGCTGCTACTTCCGCCATCTGGATGACTGAAAGGTTCTCAAGACTGTCAAGCTGAATTCCAGTCAGGAAAAAATCCTCAGTGTTCTCTATCCTGAACTGGCATCTCAGGAGGGTAAGCGGATCTGTAACGCTGCATGACGCAATCAATATACTGAGAACAAGAAACCCTGATACAACAAAAGACTTTTTCATAAATAACTCCTTAATATGCATATCTTTCCAGCACTGATATTCTTATCCGGATCACCGAATCAGCAGCTTTTCCCTTCAGATCTATCCGCAGGTTACCGACCGGTTCCACATCAGAAAAGGCTGAGAAGCGAAAATCAGAATCTCACGACATCATCTACCGGATTAATAATCATTACTCTACTCTGAAGTCCATACTGAGAATACTTTCGCTCATCCTTAAGGTATCTCACTGTCATATGCGATCCGATACCGGTATAATTGCCGGAGTTGAATCAAGTGAATGAATCTTTCAGGAGGAATGAAATGTCAGTTAAATCACATCGGATTTTCTGCGGCTCCCCGGGAATTTCTTTCGGTATCGCTTCCGCAGCACTGATTCTTTTTGCGCTGGGTGTATTCCCGGCTGTTACAGCTGCAGTGTCCGCGCAGGACAGTGATTTTCAAGCACAGTATGTACGCGATGTACAGGTACCATTGCCCCATCAGGTCGGTCCGGATGTCTACCTGCCCGACCATGATCTGCCCACATCCCCCCCTGCAAATCCGCAAGTAGGCGACTCCTGGATCTGGTGGCTCTGGGTTCACAGCCCGATGCCGCCGCATTTCGAAGAGTTTGTCTGTACGGTACGCGGATTGAGCGACCGCGGATATGTAGTGGTCAGAGATCAGGAGTGGAATATCTCAATATTCCAGAGCGATGTAGACCAGATACTTGAGCGCTGGGAGAACAGCAGCACCGGTCCTTACCCGACCCAGGGGATTTATGAGATAGACAGCCTGGCGTTCGGAGAACCGCCTGACGAACTAGACGATGATCCCCGTATCTATCTGATGTGGTTCGACTTTGAGATATCTGCAGACGGGTTTTTCTTCTGGTTCGATGAATTCCCGGACGGTGCATTTCCCCCGTATCACAGTAACGAGTGCGAAGTACTCTACCTCAGCACCGGGAGTTCAGGAGGAGGCCCGAGCAGCGACTATATGCTTGCTGTAGCAGCTCATGAATTCGAGCATATGCTCCATTGAAAATATGCTGATGACGAAGAATCATGGGTGGATGAAGGGCTTGCGGCGCTTGCTATGTGGTTATTCGGAAATCCTGATTACATTTCCGGGTTCAACAACGCCCCCGACAACGATCTTACAGATTGGAGCGGTACCTGGGCCGATTACATCCAGACCTACCTCTGGACGCTCTATTTCTTCGAGCAGTACGGTGGTCATCCCAGCATATTTGCGGTAGTAAACGAAGCTGAAAACTCGATCGCCGGATACGATCAGGTGCTGGATGATTTCGGTTATACCGAAGATGTAACGGATGTCTTCGCTGACTGGGCAGTGGCGAACTTCCTGGATGATATAACTCTTGAGGATGGCCGTTTCGGATATACCGGTGATGACCTGCCGCCATTCAACGTAATGGGTACCTATTCGACCTACCCTGTCACGAATGTTTACAAAACAGTCAAGCACTGGGCAACGGACTATTACCGCTTTCAGAATTTTGAATTCTTCGAAACACTTCTGCTCTCCTTCGATGGTAATGACAGCAACGATTTTGCTGTCTGGGGCCTCGCGATCTATGGAAGCGATACTACCGAAGTCCTTCGAATGACGCTGGATGGAAGTACACAGGCGGGTACACTCGAAATTCCCGGGCTCACCGACCCTGCCGACCAGGTAATTCTGGTTGTAGCCAGTGTATCAAGTACCGGAGGCATGGATTACATCTTCAGCGCAGGTGATATCCAGGGTATTGAGGTGGAAACCCCGGCAGCACAGATGCTCAGTATTCACGCAACACCGAATCCATTCAGGACCACTGTTACCCTGCACCTGAACTGGACGGGAATTTCAGATGATCCGACTGTCGATATTTTTGATATCAACGGCCGCCTGATCCGCCAGCTAAGCACCGAGGCGATCAGCGAGGGAAGAGCAATAGTGATCTGGAACGGCTGTATGGAGGATGGCAACCCTGCATCACCTGGAATTTACTTCGCGCGCGGGGGCTCAGGTTCGGCAGACAGTGTAACGAACCTTCTGCTGCTGCCCTGATACTGTAAGCATAACGTAGCTTCTTATACGATGAATGACGTAATAATCGGCATTCAGATGTTATTGATTATTTCTTAAATAATAAAGCTATTATGTAAGTTATCAAAGACAATTCAGATATATCACGTCAAATTAGTTGAAGAAATGTGGTACGTCCCCATCATTGAATTATGAAGTCGCCGCCTATGCCCCATCTGCCAAGGTCATCAATGATCTCGATGTAATAGTCACCCGGAACCAGTGTAGAGTCAAGCGGGTATGGTGGTTGAGCATAACCGTCGTTCGGCGTCCAGTCGATCAGGGTTCCAAGATATGTGCCGTCACTTCTGTAGGTATCCACCCTGATCAACTCTCCATCAGAGCCGGTCCAGGTCACGTATGCGTCATCTCCGGAATATGTCCAGGTCGGAGTTTCGCTGGGGTACGTTATCTGAATATCTCCGAGCCCTCCGCACATGATCGTGAAATAGTCACCCAGACCCGTGTTCCCGTTACTGTCCTCTATCCATATCTGATAAAAGCCGGACCCGTGACATGCAGGATGCAGGTAATCGGTTCTGGCAGCGTAACCGCTGTTAGGAGTCCAGTCGAGGTAGCTTGTGAAGTACTTACCGTTCTTGAAGAGAAAGATGCGGACAGATGCTCCTTCGGCACCTGTCCACTCTACATGGGTATTCGCCTGCATATAATCCCAGACATTCCCTGACGCCGGATAGGAAACCTCAATGCACTCAAGCCCCGCAGGACTGTCGTCACAGGAAATGCAGAGCAGAAGTAATGCACCGATAATAACCAGTGAAACACTCATGATCATTCCCTGAAACTGAATCTAAGGATAATCGAAGCAATCCTCCCGTTTACGGTATGCGGATAACCTGTCCTGGATAAATGCTGTCAGGATCCTTGATAACACCCTTGTTTTCATTGAATATTTTCATGTACTCGTTGGCATTACCGTAAAACTCCTTGGCTACCTTGGAAAGCGTATCTCCGGACTTAATGGTGTAGAACCTGATTTTAGGTCCCTTTCCTCCTTTGAAGGTCTTTCCTATCACAACCAGTCCATCACTGATGACTTTGGAAACACCGTTAATGTTGCCAGCTACAAGTATAGCTTTTTCCATAGTCTTCTGAGATTTGCATTTACCGTAAATCTTAACTGTATCATCGTCAAAATCTACCTTCAGACCCTTAACCTCGTCGTCTTTGTCTCCAAGCATTTTGTTGATGTACTCTTTCGCCTCTTCAGCCTTGTTCTCGCGGGCTTTAATAACCATCTCACCTGCTGTTTTAAGAAATTCATGTATCATGCTGATGCACCTTTCTTTTCTGATGAATAGATCCCTGACCACA
>JBDLJP010000075.1:0-8553 GCA_039714295.1 Candidatus Fermentibacterota bacterium | reverse complement strand
AGAAAAAAGAAGAAAAGGCGCCCGAAACCGGTGATTACAGCGGAAGCGGTAAAAACTGTTAAGGATACACTGGCTAAAATCGATTCCGGAGCTGGAAAATCAAGACAGAAGAAACGGAAGAAATACAGAGAAGAAAAAGTTGAGAAGCTTCAGGAAATAGTCAGAGACGGTGATACATCCATAATTCGCATTACAGATTATACAAGCCCTTCTGAACTGTCAGAACTGATGGGGGTATCCCTCAGCAAGGTTATCGGCAAGTTCATGGAACTGGGTGTCATGGCTACGGCAAACCAGAGGCTCGATGTTGAAACTGTATCACTGCTGGCGGATGAATTCAATTTCGAAGTCGAAGTGGTGGAAAGCCACGGAGCCAGGGAACTTGAGAACAGGCGCATCAGCCTTGGTCATTCTGAAGTGAACAGATTTCCGATAATCACCGTGATGGGTCATGTTGATCACGGTAAAACAGCACTTCTGGACAGAATAAGACAGACCAACATCATCGCAACCGAATCCGGCGGGATTACACAGCATATCGGAGCTTACATATCAAGATTCGGAGACGGTAAGAGGATAACATTCATCGATACTCCTGGTCATGAGGCTTTCACAGCAATGAGGACCAGAGGTGCAAGGGTTACAGATATCGTTATCCTTGTCATCTCTGCAGACAGCAGGGTCATGCCCCAGACGCAGGAAGCCATAGATCATGCCAGGGCTGCTAAAGTTCCGATAGTAGTTGCCATCACCAAGATCGATCTTCCCACCGCCAATCCTGATTTCATTAAAAAGGATCTGGCATCACACAATGTTCTTATCGAAGAGTGGGGAGGGGAAATACTCTGTTCGGAGGTTTCCTCCTTAACAGGTGAAAACGTTGACGATCTTATGGAGAAATTGCTGATGCAGGCTGAAATGCTGGAGCTGACAGCCTATCCGGACAGACCTGCAAAAGGAACTGTTCTTGAAGGCTCGGTTGATCCGAGGCGTGGAACAGTCGTTAATGTGATCATCCAGGATGGAACACTGAGGGTTGAGGACGATTTCGTTGCGGGAAGATGCCGCGGAAGAGTCAGGGCCATGTACGATGAAAACGATAACGAAATCAAGGAAGCAGGTCCCGGAACACCTGTACAGATACTCGGCTGCAGTGATGTCCCTGACGCAGGAGAGCCGATAGTAGCTGTAGGTTCCGAGCATGAGGCAAAACGTATCAGCAGAAGACGCAAGATTGTCCAGAGAGAAAGAGAACTCCATGCCGGCAATATGGTATCTCTCGAGGATTTCTGGATGAAAACCGGAGAGAACGAAGGTACCATGAATCTTATCATCAAAGCTGATGTTCAGGGTACTGCGGAAGCTCTGGTAGACACACTTACAAAGCTGGGTAATGAAGAAGTTTCCGTCAACATTATCAGAAGCGGTGCCGGAGGTATTTCAAGTAATGATGTTAACCTTGCTGCCGCATCGAATGCCATAATTATCGGCTTCAGGGTTCGCCCGGATGTCAGAGCCCGCGAGGAGGCATCAGCCAGGGATGTGGAAATTGCGGTCTTCACTGTTATCCACCAGGTTGAGGAAACCATCAATAAGGCACTTTCAGGGCTTCTGAAACCTGAACAGAGGGAAGAATTCCTTGGATCTGCAGAAGTAAGAGAGCTCTTCAAGGTTCCCAAGATAGGTACCATTGCAGGATCCTATGTTATAAGCGGTCTGATCAGGAGAAATGCCCAGATACGGCTTGTACGCAACGGTATTGATGTCTGGTCGGGTACCGTCAGTTCCCTGAAGCGTTTCAAGGAGGACAGGAAAGAGGTCAAATCAGGTTTCGAATGCGGTATTGGCCTTTCGGGATATAATGATATAAAACTTGGTGATGTGATTGAAAGCTTCGAGGTCATATCTATAGCCAGACAACTCTGACGGTTTATCGGAGGAATCCCATATGGATGATAGAAGGATATCCAGACTGGAAGTAGATATACGTCAAATTGTTGGAGAAACACTATCACGGACTGTATCCGATGAAAGACTGCGCAACGTGAGCATAACCAGGGTAAAGCTTTCCCGCGACGGTTCACATGCCACACTGTTCTATGAGGTCTCAGGAAACGAAACCGAAAAGCAGGATGCCTGCGATGCCATGGAATCAGCCAGGGGTTTTCTCAGGTCTCAGCTGGCATCCCGTATCAGGATGCGTACTGTCCCTGTTCTCTCACTTGTAAAAGACGAATCCGGAGAAAAAGGCGACAAAATACTGAGTATCATGAGGGAGCTGAGTAACGATTGACATCCTCCCGCATTACAGGTGCGGCATATCTTCTTGATAAATCAGCCGGCATTTATTCGCGCAGAGCAGCATCAAGTGTTGCAAAACAATGGGGCTACAGAAAATACGGGCACGCAGGAACCCTGGATCCTGATGCTACGGGTCTTCTTATTGTTCTATTGGGAAAAGCAACCAGACTATCGAGGTTCGTTACTTCTTCCATGAAGTCATACAGTTTCGGAATTAAACTGGGAATACGAACCGATACAGACGATACAAGCGGTTCGATTATTGAAACAAGATCTGTTCCGCCGATTACAGAGGAGGATATTCTTAAGGTAATCTGCAGCTACACCGGAAACATAACCCAGAAAGTTCCTGATTATTCTGCAGTAAAGGTTGATGGTAAGCGTGCATATTCCCTTGCAAGAAAAGGATTGAAACCCTCGACACCCGTGAGAGAAGTACATACCGGGAACTGGAAACTGGAGCAATTAACAGAAGCCGATATAAGCCTTTCGGTAACCGTAAGCTCTGGAACCTATATAAGAGCGCTTGCACGTGATATAGGCAACGACCTCGGCACAGGAGGAGCAGCCTTCGATATCAGAAGAACATCTATAGGTGTATTCGATATAAAGGAAGCTTCAAAGGATACCCGAAACTCGCGATCATTCCTGACTATGTCAGAACTGCTTCGCGATTACAACAAAGCAGTGATGGACGAAAAACAACGGATTACCGTATCCCACGGAGGAAGCGTTGAGTCATCTGCGACCGGTATTACGGCTCTTGTAGATAAGGATAATAATCTGCTTGCTGTAGCCGAAGGTGATGGGAACAGTCTGAAACCGCTCTGCGTGCTGGCTGGAAACTGAATAATATGAATACGATTACACTGGGAAATTTCGACGGTATACATGCGGGACATCTGAAGGTTATTGAAAAGGCTAGATCTTTCGATGGTGATACATCCCTCGTATGCTTTGAACCTGTAGCCCGTCAGTATTTCAATGATAAATCATGGAATAGAAGGCTCACCACCGTATCCGAAAGGGCGGAGATTCTGAGCAGTCTGGGAATGAAGAATATTATTATCATTCCTTTTGATATGGAAACTGTCTCAAAATCACCGGATGAATTTCTATCTGAGCTTCATGAAAAGGAGAAATTCAGAAGAATCGTAGTCGGATACGATTTCCATTTTGGCAGAAACAGGTCAGGTACAGTGGAATACCTGTTTCAGTGGTGTACTTCAAGAGAGATTGATACTATTATTGTACCTCCGTTGAAGTGCGGAGATGGACCGGTTAAAAGTGAGAAGATCCGGCTTCTTCTGGAAAATGGAGATATTCAGTATGCCGAAGAACTGCTTGGAAGGCATTATTCGATTACGGGAGTCGTTTCAAGAGGCAAGGGTCAGGGCAGACAGATCGGATACCCCACATTGAATGTCAGGGTTCCAGGATGCAAGCTGCTGCCTAAATCCGGCAGTTACGCAGGTTATGTTTATGCCACCGGAGGCAGCAGGCATTTACCTGCAGCCATATTTGTTCCGCGCACTGCTACGGGGCCGGTTGAGGCACATATAATTGATCACAGTGCAGGGGATCTTTACGGCAGTGCAGTGAGTGTCAGTTTCAGAAAAAGATTGAGAGATGAAGCAACATCAATAAACATCGAAAAAGTGAAGGAGCTTATTGCCGCTGACGTGGAAAATGTCAGGCAGTACGCTTTGAAGGAAAACGAATGGAGGAGCAGTAAAGATGAGTATAACAGCCGATAAAAAGGCAGAGTTAATCGCGAAATTCGGAGACAGTGAAAACGATACCGGTAAGTCGGAAGTACAGATAGCTATTCTTACGGAGAGAATAAGGAACCTTACCGAACACAGAAAACTTCATAAGAAGGACAATAACAGCAACCGGGGACTTCTTATGCTCGTAGGTCAGAGGAGAAAACTCCTCAATTATCTTACCAATAAGGATATAGATCGCTACAGAAAGATAGTCAAGGATCTTGGTCTCAGAAGATAGATTGCACCTTGATATGGTGCTGACCGTAATCACTTATGCTACTCGAGGATCTCAATTGAAGTGGTGCTTGTAGTAAATTGTCCCGGCAGAGAGCCGGTGTACAGGAGTTTAAAAGGAAGAAAACAGAAAAATGATAAAAGTAGTTGAAAAAGATATAGCAGGCAGAACGCTTACAATTGAAACCGGACGAATGGCGAAGCAGGCAGATGGTGCCGTCTACGTTACATATGGTGGTTCAGCAGTACTTGTTGCAGCAACATCAGGAGGGTTAAGAGATCTGCCTTTCTTTCCCCTGACGATAGAATACCGTGAAAGAACGTATGCCGCAGGCAAGATACCCGGAGGATTTTTCAAAAGAGAGGGCAGACCTCAGGAAGCCGCAACACTGACAGCAAGGCTTATTGACAGACCGCTCAGACCTCTGTTTCCTTCGGATTATATGGAAGAGACACAGGTTTACATCCTTGTACTTAGTTCAGATGGGCAGAACGATCCCAGCCTGCTTGGAATGCTGGGGGCATCGGCAGCACTTATGATATCGGATATTCCGTGGGATGGTCCTGTCTCCTCTGTTAAAATAGGCAGACTGAATGGTGAGTTCATAGTAAATCCCACCATTGATCAGCAGATTGAAAGTGATCTTGATCTTGTCGTTGCTGTGAAGGGCAGCGATGTGGTGATGCTTGAGGGTTCGACAGCACAGCTGACAGAGGCAGAAGTTATGGAAGCAATAAAGATTGCCGCCGACGCAGCCGCAATGATAAACGAGCTTCAAACGGAACTGAGAGCAGCAGTTGGAAAAGAAAAACGTGAGATCCAGAGAAACATTGAGATTCCGGACGGCTTCCAGGAAGCTGTAAACTCAATCGCTGTTCCTGAATTTGAAAAAGTGTACGGAAACGGCATCAAGAACGCCCTGTCAGACGCGGGTGCGGCAGCGAAGGAAATAGTCCTCGATCAGCTCTCCGGCAAATATCCTGATCTTGATGATGACAAACTCAAGAAATTGATCTCAAGCGCAGTTAATGAGGCGGAGAAGCTTGTCGCCAGAAAAAAACTCCTTGTCGACCATCAGCGTCCTGATGGACGAGGCGAAGGCGATGTGAGAAAAATAACCTGTGAAGTCGGTGTATTGCCCCGTCCGCATGGTTCAGCTCTCTTTACAAGGGGTGAAACCCAGGCTCTCGTTGCTGTGACACTCGGAGGAGCCAGAGATGAGCAGAGAATAGACGCTCTCATGGGTGAATACACTAAAGATTTCATGCTCCATTACAATTTCCCATCTTTCAGCGTTGGAGAGGTCAGACCTGACCGCGGACCTGGAAGAAGAGAGATCGGGCACGGACATCTTGCCGAGATGGCTCTTTCCCAGGTCATGCCTGAGGAAAAGCTTGATTTCAATTATACGGTAAGGGTAGTATCCGATATACTTGAATCGAACGGATCATCCAGCCAGGCCACAATATGCGGAGGCTCACTCAGTCTGATGCATGCAGGAGTGCCTATTACCGATGCTGTCGCAGGTGTAGCCCTGGGGCTTGTAACCGATGGGACCGATTACGTTATTCTGTCGGATATCGCAGGAGTAGAAGACCATCTGGGTGATATGGACCTTAAAATCGCCGGAACTGTTAACGGTATTACAGCAATACAGATGGATCTGAAAGTTGAAGGAATCTCCCTTGATATTCTCAGTGAAGCTCTGAATAGAGCGAAAGAGAACAGGGAATACATACTGGGTGAGATGAATTCCGTTATAAGCACTAACCGTACGGAACTCAGTGAATTCGCACCAAGGGTTTATACGGTTCAGATAGAGAAGGACATGATCGGTAAACTGATAGGTCCCGGAGGCAAGAATATCAGAGCCATTACCGAAGAAACAGGTGCCGATATCAATATAGATGATGACGGTACGGTAGTTGTCCTTTCAGACGACGCGGAAGCGGCGAACAGAACACTTGAACTGATAGAGCTTTCAACCGGAAAACCTAAACTCGGCCAGATATACGACGGAGTTGTTGCTAATATCATGAACTTCGGAGCCTTTGTTGAAATAATGCCCGGAACCGATGGTCTGGTACATATAAGCCAGATAAGCAGAGAACGTGTGGAAAAAGTTGAAGATGTTCTCAAGCGCGGTCAGCACGTGCGGGTTAAAGTCACAGAGATAAAGAGCAACGGTAAGATCGATCTGACGATGAAGGGCATCGAGCAGAATCCTGAAAAATAAACAACTCAGAGGGATGGAATGAGATGGAGATTGATGTACTGCTTGAAATTCTTAAGCACGCATCGGATCTTCCCATTCCATCCAGAGCCACATCCGGTTCAAGCGGTATTGATCTTCAAGCTGCGGTCGAAACTGATATTCTTATCAGCCCCGGTACAACCGGATTGATTCCAACCGGACTGAAGGTTTCCATACCGCCGGGATACGAATGGCAGATTCGCCCAAGAAGCGGTAATGCCCTGAAATACGGGATTACGGTGCTTAACAGTCCGGGTACGATAGATTCTGACTACAGGGGAGAAGTGAAGGTTATTCTTGCTAATCTCGGTGAACAGCCCTTCAGAATACAGCGCGGTGACAGAATAGCGCAGGCGGTACTGGCTCCAGTGGTTTATCCGAGATTCAGAGTAGTGAACAATGTGCCCGAAACCCTGCGAGGTGAAGGGGGGTTCGGTCATTCAGGTGCATAACCATCGCATCTCAATCAGAAGAGGTCTACTCTGTCTTCTTGTAATATTCACCGGTGCTATCTCCTGCAGTTACGGATTCCGCGGCAGCCTTCCGGAACACATACAGTCTGTCAAGGTCATACACTTCCGCAGCAGAGTCACTCAGTACGGTCTCGAACAGGATATAACAGCCCGGGTGATTGAGATGATAGTGAGGGATGGAAGACTTGCGGTGGCAATTGAAAATCAGGATTCGGAGATTGAGGGTACTGTGTCGTCGTATATTAAAAGCCCTTATTCGTATACATCAGCGGAAGTGGTCGAGGAATACAAACTGGAGATCAGAGTTGATATCTCGTTTACAGATCTTCTCCAGGAAAAGGACATTATCGCTACAGAGAGCGTGACTTCCTGGGTGGTTTACGACCCGGATGCTGAAACAGAAATAGATGCTCGGAACAGGCTGCTGGAACAATCTGCAGAGGATATTGTCAGAAGATGCCTTTCAGGATGGTAGGTTAATATGTCAGATCTGTTTTCAGGTAGAAGTGGTCTTTATGCTTTCCTTCTTGTTGTTTTTGTCATGATCGTAAGCATCGGGATCAAGTATCTTAACGTCGTTACTTTTACACCTTCAAAAGTGAGTTCCGAACTGGAGGAGGTATTCAACAGGGTGGAGGGCATAGGATCCATAGCCATGCTGAAGGTTGAATTTCTCAAGGAGTGGGGTGATTACCGCATATCCGATGAGTGTTCAGAAGCTGTTTCTTTTTCAATCGAGAATTCAGGTTTTGAGGGGGATGTATATTACATTTCGTATCCGGATTCTATTGAATTTCCCGGTTTGCCTACAATGCGCTTTGAGTTCCGCATCGAGAAACCAATGAGGCGCTGAAATTAATGGCGATTATAGACCACTGGCAGGAAAAACACTCAGGTAAATCCTCTAAGGGTCGCCTGATACTTTACATTCTTCTGCTGATTATGATAATATTCATGATGTTCAAAGCTGATGCGTTCGTCAGGGGTTTCTCCAATATATTTTTCTCTTCTGAGGGTACGGAGGAGAGCAGCCCCCGATGAAATATTCTATCTTCGACGCCCACGTTGACACTCTCCTCAGACTGGATTCCGCAGAGGAATGTCTAAGCGGCAGTTCCAGAACGCAGCTGGATATGCCCAGAGCTCTGAAAAGCTCCGTATCAGACCTCGTGACAGCTATATGCGCTGAAGCTGAAACAGATCCCGATACCGCATTTAAAAGAGGTATATCCATTTACAGGGAGTTAGTTAATCAATCTCCTGTCAAGCTCCATCTGATGCTTGAAGGATGCCAGCCACTGGTTGATCTTCCCGAAATCAACGAAATCATAAAGATGTTATCGGTTGCTTCTCTTACATGGAACGGTCAGAACAGTTTTGGCGGTGGAATAGGAACTGATACAGGGCTGACCGCAAGGGGCAGAAAGCTTGCAGCTGAACTTGCCGAAGCCGGAGTTATTCTGGATGTGTCGCATCTATGTGACCGCTCCAGAAGGGATCTTCTGTCACTCGGACTTAAAA
>JBDLJP010000074.1:0-8567 GCA_039714295.1 Candidatus Fermentibacterota bacterium | reverse complement strand
ACCGGTCTTGTCCTTATTGAATCCGACGAATCCTTCTACGATGTGGAAATAGGAAGTTCCTGGCTGCCAGATGTTTCGGGAGCTCTCTGTATTTTCGATGGTCAGGAGGGCAGTACTTACATCTCTCCCGATCTCTTCTGGGAAACTGCGGACGGGATGAACATGACCCGTGATGTACTCACGAACAATCCGACTGTTAACGTTTGCATGTGGTGCTGGTGCGGCCAGATGGATTATTACAATGAAGATCAGGTGCAGGCATATATCGACTCCATGTCCGTTCTTGAAATGGAATACTCCAATGTGACTTTTGTATACATGACAGGAAACGCTCAGAGTGCGGGGAGTGAGGGTTACAACAGGTATCTTCGCAACCAGCAGGTAAGGGAGTTCTGTGAGAACAACAGCAGGACACTGTTCGATTTCGCCGACCTTGATGCCTGGTGGTACAACGCTTCAGCTTCTCAGTGGGAACAGAACACATACTCCTGGTCAGGGAACGATATCCCGCTCGAGCATGAGGAGTTTAACGGAGACGAGGCCGGACATACGACATTCGAAAGCTGCAGGCAGAAAGGCAGGGCAGTCTGGTGGATGCTGGCTTTGATTAACGGTTGGGAAAGCATTTGATCACACACTCAGAAAGGAAGCAAAATGAGAATATTGATCCTTGCAGCTGCATTGCTGCTTGTCGCAGCAGGCACTGCAGGCGCCGGTTGGCTTTACGCTATTGACGGAGACAATCTGTACAGCGTGGATCCCAATGATGGAGACTGGGAATCACTCTCATCATCCTGGACAGGCACGGAACTGATGACCTCGTGCCAGGGTAACCTTTTCGCTATCAGCGGAGACGTTCTTTACATTGCTGACCCGGACAATGGTAACTGGGAGTCTCTCTCCTCGACATGGGAGGGGACGCATGCTCTGACTGCCAGTTCCAGCTCACTGTACGGCTGCCAGGGCGGCACCATTTACGAAGTAGATCCTTCAAACGGTGACTGGACAAGCATTCCCGGTGATTACGAAGGAACTCAGTTCCTTGCCTGGGCTGGCGGAGCTCTGATGGTTATTCAGAACGACATTCTCTATAGAACCGATCCAGATACAGGAGACTTCATCGAACTTCCCTCATCCTATGCCGGCACTACCGCGGCTGCAGGAAACTCGAGTACCCTTTTCGTTGTTCAGGGTGACAATCTATACACTGTGGACCCATACACGGGAGACTATAGCAATCTTGGCGGCGGATACGGCGGGGTTAGTGAAATGGCAGTCGCAAACGGCCTTGTATACACCATATGGGAGGGAACCCTCTGGGTGACGGATTCAGATACAGGTGAATATGAAGGGCTGTCTGTCGATTGGAATTACACTACAGCTTTCTGTTCGCTGTAATTGATCTTTCAGGGGCGGGAATCGTAATATTTTCCCGCCCTCAGGAATATAAGATACCCGCATGCCTGCTCGCCGAATATCTTTGAGATGTCCTGAATGTAGTGCTGCTGCTTCTCGATGTAACCCCGAGCCACCTGCTCAAGTGAAGAACCCCTGAAACTGTCCGTTTTGTAATCGATAACTGTGAGTTTCCCGTTGTCTCTTAAGAGAAGGTCGACGTATCGCTTTGTTATTCTTCGGGGTGTTTCCAGAACACAGGGGTATTCCCTTCCAAGTATTTCCGCCTTCTCGAGATCAAACGGCAGTTTCATCCGGAAGAAATTGAGGGACAGTTCCCTTATCTCTTCGAAATCATCTCCGTATAACCTTCTGAGAAAAACATCGTTATTCAGGAACCACTGCCGGGGCGCGCTGAAATCTATTTTCTCCATTACCGCATGAACACAGTCGCCCACGGCAGCTCCACCAGGCTGCCAGTTCTCAGGCTTCGGATCGATTTCAAACAGAACACTTTCATCGTTTTCACTAAAATCATCTCTGATCTCCACGGACGGTTTCCCCGGAGAAGCGCGGTACGATACATCGACAGGATGGATCTCTTCAATACTCATGCATCCCGGGTCGGATTCTGCCGCTGACTGGAGATTGTCCAGGAGTATCTCTCCGGGTGAATTCTTCTGCACCGGCGGTGACATCGTAAAAACAACAAGAGAATCTCTGGGCCTCGTTACAGCCACATAGAGAAGTCTCCTGAATTCCGCTCTCTCCCTGGCACTGACTGTCCGGGTGATTTCCGGCCAGTAGGGTGATCTCATTGTCAGCTTGCCGGAATTTCCCAGAGGTATCCCGAGATTGAATGCAGCCATTCTTACATGATCGTATGAAATGACCCTCTCGCCGCCGCCCTTCCCCGAGTTACCTGAGGGGGCTGCCAGGGCTACATTCTTCCATGCCAGCCCCTTGGCTCTGTGTATGGTGGTAACCGTAACAGCGCCTCCTTCCGCGGGAACGCTGGAAGGTTCCTCCTGCCTTGAGGGAGCCAGATTCTCATCAAGAACGATCAGCAGGTCGACCGGGGTCTTTATCTCTCCTGCAAAGACCCGCTCAAGCAGGAACTGCAGGTTCCCCAGTCTTCTTGTTTCCTGGTAACCGGCAGCTGCAACTACCGGAATCATCTCCATCTTAAAGAAGAGCTCAAAAAGGAAATCCTCAAGGGGCAGAGTCAGAATCGACTGCCTGAGCATTTCAAGCCGGCTGTTGGCTGTTCTCACTTCCGGAGGGCATCCATCCGCTTCTGTGGTGAAACCCGTAGTCCCGGATGCAATTGCTCTGTTGATCACATTATCCGAAATTCCGAAGAAGAGGGACCGGAGTGTATGCACCCATGCCATTCGGTCCATGGGGTACAGGATGCATCTTACCATTTCCCGGAGATCGGCTATTTCAGGACGGTTGAAAAAGTCCCTTGATGAGTTCACATAATACGGTATACACTCCCGTTCAAAGGCATCGATAAAATGATGAATGTATGTACCCGACCTGAAAAGCAAAGCATAATCCCCCGGTTCTTTTCCATCCCTGAAACCGCTTTTCAGGTAATCAGCGTACCACTGAGCCTGAAGTAGAGCCGCGTATGCACCTGCGCTGTATCTGGCCCTGAATTCCTCCGGCATGACCGGAAGCATCACTACGCGTACAGGCTCACCCTCTGGAGCTACCCGCCGGGGTTCGATCGCGGAGTATGCGCAGCCGAATGATTCTTCTTCCGGTGTCTGATTCCTGAACAGTTCAGATCCAAAGGCGTTCACAAACCTGATTATCGCTCTGCTGCTCCTGAAGTTGGTGTTAATGGTTTCAGACAGGGCTCCCCCCTCTTCAAGACGATTTCTGAAGCTCCGGTAAGTCTCAATATCCGCACTTCTCCAGCCGTAGATGGACTGCTTGTCATCAGCCACAATCGTAACGCATCCATCGGGAAGGTTTCCCGCCTGTTCAAGAAACGCGGTAAATAGCCTGACCTGGTCAGAACTTGTGTCCTGGAATTCGTCTATAAGAATGTGGTCGAACCTCTCAGACAGGGATGCCGCAAGCATGCCGCTGCCGGATATGGCTTTCCATGTGATATGCAGTAGATCGTCGTAGGACAGCCGGCTTCTGTCCCCATCCCATTTCCTTCGGAGTTCTTCTGCAAAACCGTATGCAAAATTCCAGGTCAGTTCTGTCATGTCACCGGATTTGATTGCGGGCAGGATCTTCTTGAACCTGTCTCTGGCCGCTTTGAAAATTCCTTTTGCATGAGCGAAATCTTCCCAGTTCTTTTTACTTCCGCCCCCGAGATCCAGCGATGGACACGATTCCATCAGCTCTTCAGAACGTATATCCGGGAGTCTTCTGCGAAGTTCTTCAAGTTCAGTCAGGAACTGCCTTGCCTTTTTGAATACGCCATCCTTTGTATTGCTGCATGAATCAAGCGCTTCTTCAACCGCGGCACCATGCGTATTTATGAACCCGTCAAGCACGGAAAGCTCAGCGGCAGCACTGCCGACGCAGTCAAGCGAATTGAGCCATCTTCTTTTCTCGATTCCCAGGGCGATCTCCCTCTGCAGACGGGTTCCTGTCAGTTCCAGGATCTCTCTGTGAGTCAGGTCCTGCAGACCCAGAAGCCACCTGTCCCACTCCCGATTGATCTCAACCGGATCAAAGTGCCCTTCTGTTGTAGAGAATGCAGGGTCAACTCCGGACAGATTGAAATACTCCCTTAGTATTCTGGAGGCGAACCTGTGTATTGTTGATATCCAGGAGACCGAAACAGTCTTCAGTGCATCAAGACACTTCCCGTTATCCTTTTCCCCGGTCAGCCTGTTCCTGATCCGCATCCGCAGTTCTGCTGCTGCAGGTCTGGTAAATGTGACTACAGCGATTCGCTCAAGAGGGATTCCCCTTTTTACAAGCTCTACAACCCTGTCTACCATCAGGGTTGTCTTCCCCGTTCCGGCACTCGCCTGAACGAAAACATTCCTGTCAGTTTCCATGAGGATCGCGTCTCTCGAACGCTGATCGCCCGGTGCGGTTCCTGTCTTCATTTCTTCAGCACTATCCCCGTGAACATTTCCATCCTTTTGTCCGATTTCACTTTTTCTTTTATTCTGACGAACGGATTTCTTCTGCATATTCCGCTGTACTCGCAGTAATCGCAGTTTACGGTCGGAATCGGGGGAAATAAACCCTCACGAATCATGGATACGATTCTCCCCGCATTCTCAGAGACAGACTTCATCATATTTTCCATCTCGTCTCCGGTGAAACTGACCAGTTTTCCCGGGCCTTTTTCCGAAACGGATGCGTACGCTGATACTGAAATGTCTTTACCCGGATAGTTCTGTTTCGCCAGCTGATAGTAAAAAGGGAGCTGGAAATGTCTGCCTTCGGCGGTGCCCTTTTTCTTCGGCAGAGATCCCGTTTTAAGATCAAGCAGAATGAGATTCGACGCATCATCTTCCATGATAAGGTCTATTCTTCCGCCTATCGGCATATCACCAAGGCTACCCTCAAGGCAGACTTCGCTGCCTTGATATTTCCATTCCTTCGTGGAAAGCTGAGCAAGGCTGGACAGTATTATCCGCTTATGCTTTTTTATGAAAATATCCACGAAGAGTTCCGACCCGAGTCTTCCGGCAAGAGAAAAATCGGAAGCCTGCTCTCTCAAAATATCATCGACCTGCCCTGAAGATGGGGTAAATCCATATCCCTTGAGGATTTTCTCAAAAGCCGCATGTATCACCAGACCCTTTACCATCGGGTTTGGTGAAGTGCCTATTTCCATCAACTCTGTCCTTCTGATCTTCCATCCCTTTGATGACATAAGCAGCGCAAAGGGGCAGCGCATATAGGCCTCAAGCAGAGTGGGACTTATCCTGTCGAGGCTAACAGGGGAGGATGTTACTATTCCGTCGTAGCAGTCAAATCCCCCGTAGTTCATTCTTGATCGCTCAGCAGTATACCCTCGTGAAAACATAGGATCCGCGGGGTAATCTCCCCTGCCTGCGGCACGAACTCTCAGCTGACCGGGGTGTGTGCCCCCTGCCATCTGTGAAAGAGGGGAAGACGATTCTGTTACGAGCCATGATGCTTTGCCCGATCCGTTATCCGGATGAACAAGGTTCGATATGAAGGGTGATGCAGATATTTCAGTCCCGTCATTGTCGGTCTGTCTGAAGATGATATCCAGGCTTTTCCCTGCAGCCTCTCCTGCCTGGCGCAGGAGGAACCCATCCTCTGTTTCCCTTTCAGTCTTTAGAGGCATCTGAAGCTTTTTGCGAAGTTCTTCACTCAGTCTCGGATCCTCATCGGGGGAACCCGGATAGATACCCTCCTCCATATCCATCAGCAGAACACAGTCAAAGAGGCACCCTCTTATCTTCTCTATGGTCAGTACCTGAAAGCCGCCCGGATCCCCTTCCCTGAGCATGATATCCTTTTCCTGGTAATGAAGCCTCAGAGCATCGCTGAACCGGGGCAGTGATACTTCCATCGAAAATGTGAATAAGCGCGGATCAAAGAGTGAATCTCTGATAGATTGAGGGATCGATCCTGAAACGGTTTCTTCGAAAAATGTCCTCAGGTGTTCAAGATAATCCCGCGGAGCCGCCTTCTCCGGCAAACCGCTGAAAAAATTGTCCAGTTTTCTGAGAAATGCAGCCAGTCGGTTCTTTCCGGGAGCTGAAGAGTACCAGTCCCTCCATCTTTCCAGCCCCATCCTTATACCGCTGCTCTCCGCAGCATCTACAATTTCAAGCGGATCGGCGGCAAGCTCATCAATGAAAATCCCCGATGTAAGCAGATTCTGAACATGGATATAATAGAAATCGGTACCGATTGCTCTGAGCAGGTTTAGAACAAACGATCCGGCAGGGAGACTCGAGAGCTTTGTTTTGAGCGGCGCATTTACCGGAACCCCTTCATGGTGGGCGAGTCGGACCAGGCTTTCCCCTTCCTGCTTTCTCCTCACAACTGCTATTCGGCGGAGATCAATACCTTTCTCTTCTTTCATTGCTGTTATGCGATTCAGGGCTGCTCTGCAGCCCCCTAGCTCTCCTGAAACTGCTGTTATGCGAAAATCCTTCGCGGGAACGGCAGGTATTGATTGCCTGGGAAGCGCCTCGAAGAATTCAGCAAAGGGGCTCATCTGCTTCCTGGTTCCGGACCTGACCAGGGAACCGATTCCGATATTCTGAAGAAGCTGACTGGTTCGCAGGTAAATGCTGCTCCAATGTGAACTCCCGGAAACGGGGCTGAACCAGTAGACCTCTTCAGCGGCTTTGCAGAACCTTTTCACAAAACGTCTCTGGGACGGGTTAAGATCGTAAAAACCGTAGAATATGTATGTTCCCTGAAGTCTCTCCGGAATGCTCTGCTCCAGAATCATATTTCCGCAGGTCTGGTAATCCTTCACTCGTTCTTCATCGTAGCTGCCAAGTATTCTGCCTACCGTCTTTTCTGTAGTTGACTGCCCTCCGGAAAGCGATTTTGATGTGATTTCGTACAGTTCGGGAGTAATACCGTGATCGAAAAGGCCCTCGAAGAATGTACCCATTGAATGCGCTGTTTCAGTATTCTCCCTTAGGTCGAACAGCGGTTCTCCCTTTTTTACTTTTTTCATAGCATGAAGCGCAAAAAGGGTTCTGTCGCTGTGACTTACTTTTTCCAGAGGGAGTGGAAGCGGACTTATTTTCTGAGCCAGATGCCTTATCCCGGGAAGGAATTCCACTCCGCCGATTATCCCGTTTTCGGAATTCTCAAGGAGGACTGTTCTGAGCCTGTCCAGCTGACCGGTGCCTGCTGAGATAACCGTAAGCTGTTTGCCTTCCGGGTGCAGGTGGGAGATGAGTTCGGAAAAATCATCCTCAAGTGCCCTGTAATGACCTTCGTAAAGGGTGTTTACGCGCATCAATCATGTTCCTCCGGTTTATTGTCCCCAGCTGGAAAATTTAATATTGCACATAATATCCCTCAGAACAACATCCGGCACAGGAAACCCTCAGATCAGAGGTGTTCCCGCAAATCATCTCTGATCAGTGAAAGTGAGAACCCGGCTTTGACATAACTCGCGGATGCGCGTTCTATATGCTCCCCATAGCCAGAAACAGACGGGAGTACTGTACGTTGTAACCCTGATCAGTCTCCAGGTTTAAAGTGCTGATCGATTCAACCTGCTCATCTGTCAGCGGGAACAGGACTATCACCTCTCCGTTCTGGACGCACCTGGTCAGAATACTCGGTTTCCATGTTTTCCAGAGGGCATCGATCTCTTCATCCAGGAATTCATCATCACCCCAGCCCCGCAGGACTTCCAGTATACCTTCATCCGAGATAGTCAATTCCATGCGAACTCGTTCTCGCGGAGCAACTGCAAATTCAGCGGCAAGCACTCCCTCTTCAGCGCGAAACACCAGTGACCCCTGCAGGTAGTTTTCGGATGGTCCCAGCAGATCGGTCAGGTTAGCTGCGGAACATTCGTAATAGATGAAGCGGTCAGTATATGATGCTGCCCCGTATGTTACCGTCAGGGCTGGGACTTCACGCCAGAAGGGCATTGCCCACTCGAAACCGTTCTCAGCACTTTCATCCGTAATACCTCTTCTGTCATAAGAACTTTCATCGCGCACTGGAAGATCATCCGTAAACCGGAGCTCCTTCCAGACGGCAGTGTAATTATCGCCTTCAGGAAACACGGCGATCGGTTCGTCTCCTGCGGAAGCCGCCGCAGGATTGGGTATGAGAAGGGAAAAGTAGCCGTTCTGCACTTCCACAGTAAGAGTCCCTGTGAATTCAGGACCGTGAAACCATATCACCGGTGCGTCTACTTCCAGTGAATAAAAGGGCTCAAGCATTCCGTTCTCTCCAAGGTAACCGGGATGAGCACCTTGAGCCACAGGGATTATCTCATCTACCGAGACAACTCCCCATTCATGTACGAATACGGTTTCTTCCGCCGTTCCGTTAATCGGTGAACCGGCAAGCGTCAGCAGAATCATTAATATCATAGAGTATACCTCCTTCAATCTCTAATTGAATATACACACAAAGTGAAACATAATTCCATCGCTGATGGAATATATATTTGACATTATGCAAAATATATATTACATTTTCGTCGAGGTGAGAATATG
>JBDLJP010000073.1:0-8587 GCA_039714295.1 Candidatus Fermentibacterota bacterium | reverse complement strand
ACAGACGGTCATTATGATGGCCACCATCTATGGCAAAGCAGAACTCGGTCTTGATTCCGGTCATCTTATCGGCGCACTTCTGCTGACCCAGGCGATTGGAGTTCCCGCAAGCCTGATATACGGCTCCATGGCTAAAAGATTCGGTTCAAAGAGAATGCTGTTCGTTGGAATCACAGGCTATATCATCATTATCTTCTATGCATTCTGGATGAAGAAAGCAATCGATTTCTGGATCCTCGCCTGTATGGTAGGTCTGTTCATGGGCGGACTTCAGGCGGTCAGCCGGGGGTTCTTCTCACGATTGATACCCATGGGAATGAATGCGGAATATTTCGGTTTCTTTTCAATTTCCCAGAGGTTCACAAGTATATTCGGACCGCTGATGTTCGCGCTTATCACCGATCTTACCGGAAGTTCGAGACTCTCCATACTCTCACTTCTGGTTCTGTTCCTGTTGGGAGGACTGGTTCTGAGAACAGTAGATGATCCGGAGAATGCCAGATGCTGATCGTTTTCATCCTTTTCATCCTGCTGATTCTGGAAGAGATCCTTCACAGGCTTAACAGAGGCTCATCGTTCATGAATGTTGACCTTGCCGGTGATTCGGTTGAACAGGTTGAGAAGAAGGGAATCGGCAGGATTACACGGATTCTCACCTTGATGCGTGTACTTCAGCTTTTTGTGTTCGCCCTTCTGTTCTCAGTTATTGCCGCCCTGTCGGGGGTAAAGGTGATATACACATCCTCCGGTCAGCTTGCGGGTCTTGCGCTTTTAATCCAGGTAACCAGGATACTGCACCGGAAGGTAATAAATCAGTGGGCTGTCCTCGGCGCTGCTGTGATCCTTCAGGTTATTCTTCTTACCCTGCTTCTGATAAACGGTTTAACTCCGGACAATTCTATTCTGACCACAGTTCATGAATCAGACTGGATAGTATCACTGATGACATTTATCGTGCTGTTTCTCCTTTCTGTCTCCATGTCATTCACAGGAACATTCTTCCTTCGCCTCTTCTCAAGGGAAGGAAGCGGGTTATACTATTTTCTGCCCTCACTTGCCTATTCGGAGTACTGGATAAGAAGACTGACCAGAATAGCCTCCAACTTTGCTATAGCAACTCTGCTTGTATTTGTCTTCCTTATAATTAATTACGGATATCCGGCGAGTACTTCAATTCTGCAGATCGCACTGGTGCTTTTTCTTCTTACGGCAATATCTCTTTTCAGAAGCAGATTGAAACTGTATCACACATCAGCTGTCTTTCTTGTCGCTACCGCATGGCTCTTCAATATCATCTGGCTTCTGGCGGATGTTCCTTCGCTGATCAGCGGTTAGATTGGGAAAACCAGACAAATCCCTGATCATTCAACTTCCTCTGAACCCCTCAGCCCCCCTTGAAGCAACAGGAAACGTCCCGCTTGCAGGAGCAGTGCTGGCTGCAGCCGCATCGCTTCCGCCGGAAACTGTCATTGATCAGAATACAGCTGATACGGGAGGAGACCGCTCTCTTCTTGATATGATTGTAAACCGATCGCCTGCTCTTGTGGCATTTACGCTTTACATGTGGAACGCTGAGCGTAGTCTCTGGCTTGCGGAAATGTTGAAAAAGGAGCTTCCTGGACTGATCACTGTCGCAGGAGGGCCGGAAGTGACCCCGGATAATGAATGGCTGATTTCCTCCGATGCTTTCGATCTGCTGGTTTGCGGTGAGGGCGAAGAGCTTGCCGGTAGAATTCTGGACCCTGTATCCGCCAGAGACATTATAAGAAACCGTGGAAGCTTTCTGAATGCGGGGGTAATGAGTTTTGCTCCGGGATTGTATCCGAATCCCTGGCTTGCAGGTTACCTGGATCCTTCAGGCAGCGCATCCGTGCTTGTCGAAACCACGCGAGGATGTGCCGGAGGATGCACATACTGCTCTTACAGGAGAACCCATCCGTCGCCGAGAAGACTTGACGCCTTCGAATCCGGGCATCTGCTTGGAGAACTCATAGATGCAGGAGCTGGAGAAATCGTTTTTCTTGACCCTGCCTTCAACAGCAGGGAAGATCTTATCCAGCTTCTGAAAAGTATGAAAACGCTTGAAGGAGAGTTTTTTGGAGAAATGCTGGGTGATCTGATCTCACCCGATATAGCATCCCGCATAGCGGATGCCGGTTTTAAAAGCGTTGAGATAGGGCTTCAGACGGTTAGCAGAAATACACTGAGACGGATTGGACGTCCCGCCGACCCCGAGATGGTGCTGACTGGCGCTGTAAACCTGAGAAACGCAGGTGTTTCGCCCATAATCGACCTCATACTTGATCTGCCAGGTGACAAACCTGAGGATGCTGTAAGAACAGCACTTATGATCAGGGACAGGGGTCTTGGGGAGCATGTGCAGGCATTCTACCTCTCCATTCTGCCGGGAACCGTTATAAGACAGCAGTTGGAGGGCAGGCATATGCAGCTTCCGCCATACTACAGATTCTTCGAAGATGGAATGGGCGGTTTTGCCGAAGCAAGGGAAGAGATTGCCGATATACTCGGGTATGATCTTGATCTTGCAGGAAGACCCCTTCTGTTTGACGGATGGCAGGGCACGGAACTTGTTGATCTTGATTCTGACCCTCTACCTGCAAGACAGATGCCCTCCGCAAGGCATGGAACAATCAGGATAGCATCTGACAACCTCTGGGAGAGAAGAAACCTGCTGCTTGAGTTCGTTCGAACGAGACTGCAGGCAGACCCTTACTGTGTTCTCGATGTTATTCTATGCCCTGGAGGGGAGTTCCCGCTGGATCTTGTCAGCATGATAAGAGACCTGGAGACTGTTCTGGATTACTCCGGAAGAACAGCCATGGCTATGGGCAGACAGGGTAATTTGAGGGTTTGCATACTGCTGAGCGATCCTGAGCGATTCCATAACGACTGGATAGAATCCGCCGCAGCTCTCTGCGCCGTAGTTGTCGATGCAGATTTTCCCGGGGAGCTCTGCAGAGAATTATGGGACATCGGAGTTTCCGTACGATTGCCGGGAAGTACCTGGGATATGAATGCACTTTCATCGGAAGTACCCGCACTGCATCAGGTTCTCTTCAGAGAGAGAAGTATGGAGGAGAGCTGGAGCAGAGCTCTGGAACTCTGACCGCTTAACCCCTTATTGATTGCCAATATCTTGCAGTATATTCGAGAATAGTTTGTATGACTTCATCCAGGCAAGGAGTTTTGATGAACAAAATTGTTGTTCGATACGCTGATGGCAAAATTCAAAAAGGTTTTACAAGTGACTTCTCGCAAAACCGCGCGATGTTTCATCTGACGAATAAAACCAATCAGAAGACGGAAGTCATTTACATTAAGAAACTGAAAGCAGTTTTTATTGTAAAGGAATTCGAAGGAAATCCCCATTATCGGAAAGCCTCCGACTTCGAAGACTCAAACCTGGTTTACGGCGCAAAACTTCGAGTCCATTTTAATGACGGTGAAATAATGGCAGGTGTGGGGATGGGATACAAACCGGACAAGGTGGGATTCTTCCTGACTCCATCCGATCCGGACAGCAATACCATCAGGGCGTTCGTTGTAAATGAATGTGTTGATCATGTAGATAAGCTATAAACAGAAAAACCGGCGGCATTCATTCGATTCCGCCGGTTTTCATTCCGCTTGTTAATCAGTTACCGTTTTTCAGACATTCCGGTACAGGCTGCTTTCGATCGTAAGCGACGGGAACCCTTCCCTCCTCCTTATGAAGGATCTCACGACCCTCTTTATGTCCGAGTTCGAAAGCTTTCAGATTCATCTTAACAAATCGCTTAGGTACCCTCGCCTTAATGGCTCTGATCCAGGTATCCAGAGTGAATAACCTTGTAAGTGAAGCAAGCATGCCTACAGCAATGATATTTGCCGTCATGGGAGTTTTGAATTCCTCTATGCTTATGCTGGTAAGATCGTATTCGTACACTCTTCCCGGGGGAATCTGATTAACAAAGGTTGTATCCACAAGGATAATCCCTTCATCCTGAACCGATTTGCCGAATTTGTCCGCGCTTTCCTGATTCATCGCAAGGAGTATATCGAGATTTCTACAGTTCGGATATAGAATTTCCTTCTTTGAAATAATGATATCCGTTCTGCTTGCGCCGCCCCTTGCTTCCGGTCCGTAGCTCTGGGTCTGGCATACGTTGTAATCCGAATCAATAGCTGCCTCGGAGAATACTCTGCCGGCAAGACCCAGTCCCTGACCACCCGCTCCTGAGAGTCTTATCTCGTAGTATTTCTTCATTTCCCGGCCTCCGCTGCCTTCCGGGCATTCTCGCAGAGTGCCTCGTATCTGTCGCCGTATGAGACGGAATCTCTGTCAACAAAGATGCCCCGGACGATCTTACCCTCTGTCTGATCGGGTTTCATTGCCTTCAGCTGGCTTAAGTTTATTGAATTATCCTTAAGAAGCTGCATCATCTCAACCGGGCCTCCGAGACGGTTCGCCCTGCCGAAATTAGTCGGACACGGAGCAAGCGCTTCAACTACACTGAAGCCTTTCTTTCTGAAGGCCTTCAGAATCATATTGTCAAGCTCGGTTACATGGTAAACAGTACCACGTGCAACAAACGACGCGCCTGCTCCCTCCATGAGTTTACAGACATCGAAATCCGGTTCTATCATACCGTAGGGAGTGGTGGATGTTTTAGCGCTCTGAGGGGTCGTAGGAGAGAACTGACCTCCTGTCATCCCGTAATTATTGTTGTTAACGATAATCGCTGTGATATCGATGTTCCGCCTGGCAGCGTGAATTATGTGATTCCCGCCTATCGCAAGGGAGTCTCCGTCACCCATTACAGCCATAACGTTCAGCCCGGGATTCGCCATTTTAACACCGGTCCCGAATGCCAGACCGCGGCCGTGAGTTGTATGAAGCGTATTGAAATCAACGTACACCGGCATTCTGGACGTGCATCCGATCCCGGAGACCATGACGATATCATCTTTATCCCATCCCATCGCATCAACGGCTCTTATGATGGAACCCATAACTATTCCGATACCGCAGCCGGGGCACCATACATGCGGAAACCGTTTCTTCGCTCTGAGATATTTATATTCGTATGGAATCGATGGAGACATCAGATCACCTCCATAACTGCATTGACGATCTCTTCAGGGGTAATCTCGTACCCGTCTATCCGGTGAAGGGGAACCACTCTGACAGAATCCCGGGTCATTCTTTCAACTTCGTGTATTATCTGTCCCTGGTTCAGCTCCGGTACAAGAACAACATCCTTTGAATCCAGTTTCTCTTTGACCGTTTTATCTGGAAATGGCCAGAGAGTTACAGGTCGGAAGATACCGACCGTCTTTCTCTTCTTCTTCAGAATCGCCTGTGCGGCGAGTGCCGACCTGTAAACCGAACCGTAGGCGAAGATGACAACGGAGCTATCCTCCACATCATGCGTCACAACATCCTCGAGTTCATCAAGTCTTCTTGTGATCTTGTGTTTGAGTCTTTCCATCTTCGCAATGACTTCGTTTTCTTTTCTTGTTGGAAAGCCGTGCGCATCATGCGTGAGCCCTGTTACATGATATCTGTACCCGCTGCCGAAGCTTGCCATGGGAGAAACATTTGACGTCGATTCGTGGTAATGTTCATACCATTCAACAGGAACATCGGGAACAGGCATCGGAACAATATCGACATCTTCTTCAAGCGGGAAGACGACTCTTTCCCGCATGTGACCGATAATCTCATCCGGAAGAAGAATAACAGGAGTCCTGAAGGTCTCCGACAGGTTGAAAGCCCTGATGGTAAGGTCAAAGCACTCTTTTACATTGCAGGGCGCAAGGGCGATTACGGGATGGTCCCCATGGGTTCCCCATCTGGCCTGCATCACGTCTCCCTGGGCAGCCTGCGTAGGCAAACCCGTGGAGGGTCCTCCCCGCATGACATTTACAACCACAATAGGAACTTCCGTCATGCATGCGTATCCAAGTCCCTCCTGCATGAGGCTGAAACCCGGTCCGCTGGTTGCAGTCATGGATTTGGAGCCTGCAAGCCTTCCCCCGATGAGGGCACTGATGCTTGCTATTTCATCCTCCATCTGGATCCATTTTTTATCAAGCAGAGGCATGTACTGCGCAAGCAGTTCCGCTATCTCGGTTGACGGAGTAATGGGATAACCGGCAAAAAATCCGATACCGGCAGCAACTGCTCCGAGGGCAACAGCTTCGTTCCCCTGCACAAGTCTGGTTTCACCCCAAGGCACAATCACCTGGAATCACCTTCTCCCTTTATTGCCTGCAAATTCTGCAATTTATCCTGTGTATTGTTTACTCGTCCTTCTTTGTCTTTGATACCGATAGCGAAATCGGGGCATCTTCTGGCACAGAGATAACACCTTACACATTTCTCCGGATGCGCAACAACGGCCTTCTGATTCTTCATTTCAAGAACGCCTGTGGGACAGAACGCCACACATATTCCGCAGCCTTTGCACCAGTCCGGAAAAACATGTACGAAGGAATCCGGGGCGGGGCGGAGTTTTCCCTTCGATGTTTTCTTCTTCTCCTCAACCCTGTCGCCTTTCTTCTTCCCGGCGGGGGTATTATTTGAAGGTGAAGATGTCTTAGCCATTGAACCTGTACCTCCCTTATCTATCGCACAGGTAAACATACAATGCGCAGAAAGGCAGGATTCGAATCCTGCCTTCTGCATTATGAAACATTATCTTATCAGCTAATCTATGAATGATTCAAGAACCTCTGGAAGATCCGGTTTCCCGATCTCCTGGAGGTCGTATCCTACTTTAACCACTGGTTTATTGATCTTGATTATGCGGGTAAGATCAATTGGAGTTGCTATGACAACAGCATCACAATCTGATGCGTTGATAGTCTGCTGAAGATCCCTCATCTGATCCTCACCGTAGCCCATGGCAGGAAGAATAACCGCTTCCTCTCTGTCTGCGTAGTACTTCTCGAAAGTATCGATGATGCTGCCTGCAGCAATGGGTCGGGGATCAACGTAGTCCGCTGCGCCGAACTTCTCTGCTGCGACGAATCCTGCTCCGTACTCCATATCACCGTGAGTAAGTGTGGGTCCGTCTTCAACAACAAGAACTGTTGCTCCGGTTATCAGAGCGGGATTATCCACTGTCAGGGGGCTTGCGGCATCAACGATCAGGGCGTCGGGATTTACAGCTCTTACATTTGCCCGTACCTCATCGACGTCCTCCGGATATGCGCTGTCTATCTTGTTGATAACAATGGCATCAGCGAGTCTGAGATTGGTCTGTCCGGGATAGTACGATATCTCGTGTCCTGGTCTGTGAGGATCAACTACCGTAATGGTCAGGTCAGGTTTGTAGAAGGATGTATCATTATTCCCGCCATCCCAGAGGATTATGTCAGCTTCTTTTTCCGCCTCGCGGAGGATAGCTTCGTAGTCAACACCGGCGTATATCACATTACCACTCTTTATATGCGGTTCGTACTCCTCCATCTCCTCGATGGTGCAATTGTGCTTCTTGAGGTCTTCTATGGATGCAAATCTCTGAACCTTCTGCGCGACAAGGTCGCCGTAAGGCATCGGGTGTCTGATTGCAACGACCTTCTTACCCGCTTCCTGAAGAATGTCGATCACGCGCCTTGTTGTCTGGCTTTTCCCGCATCCTGTGCGTACAGCACAGACAGCGATGAGGGGCTTAGTACTTTTTATCATGGTCTTTTCAGCTCCGAGCATGGTAAAATCAACACCCGCAGCATTGACTCTTGAGCAGAGTTCCATGACAGTATTATCTGACAGATCACTGTATGACAGAACACAGAGCTCTATGTCCTTTTCGATGAGTATCTCTTCAAGATTGTCTTCATCGAGAATAGGAATCCCGTCGGGATAGAGATCTCCTGCAAGTTCTGCAGGATATTTTCTACCATCTATATCCGGTATCTGTGTTGCGGTAAATGCTACCACATCAAAATCCGGATTGTTTCGGTAGACAACATTGAAATTGTGAAAATCGCGCCCGGCGGCACCAAGTATCAGGGTTCTTATCTTGCCCATCTGTCGTCCTTTCCGCAAGAGGATGAATGCTTGCGGGAAAGCAACAGCGAACCGCCGTTGCGGTTCGGCCTCTCCCATCTGCAAAAAACTCCGGTCAATTTTCGACCGGAAACATCTGAATAAATCTCACAACCTTGAGCAGCATTGTCAACTCACTGTTGCGGTACATGGAAGGATAATTAATGAATATCGTTGGTTCCATGCCATACACCACCGCCGATAAGGGACTGGGCAATGTTTGTAAGGTGATCACCGACTCGTTCACAGTATTCTATGAAATCCAGCAGCGCAAGTCTTTTCAATCCATCTTCACCTTTGCTGGTGAGGCAGTCAGTGTAACTTCTTCGCGCATCATCCTCGAGCCTGTTAAGTCTGGATTCAAGTGCGAGGACTGTATTGGAAGCATCCCTGTCATGGGATTGAAGAGATAATCTCGTTGAGGTAAGCATTTCTGTCAGGATCTCTGATGCCTGTACAGCTGCGGTGGCCAGTTCTCCCGATTCTATTTTGAAGTTCCCGGCAATCCTGTCCCTGACCTCAACGATATTG
>JBDLJP010000072.1:0-8624 GCA_039714295.1 Candidatus Fermentibacterota bacterium | reverse complement strand
TCCCTACCCCTCCAGTTACCCACATATCCACAACAAGCTGCTAAGCCTTTTCGATCAATTCCCTTACACTGTCCGTTCTGCCGTTTTTCAGGTGAAGATCTGACAGTGTAACAAGCAGATCCAGCAGCAGGCTTTTCGCGTGGATCCTGGTTGCCAGGATTTCTGCTTCTCCGAGCATATTCTCAGCACTTTCTCCGTCCTCTTTCTCTATGGAAATAAGGGCGAGAAGGGAAAGGGAACAGGCTTCCTCGCGCTCGTATGATGATTTAACTGAAAGCTCCAGAGCAGCTCTGGCTATTTCTTCTGCTTTATCCGGTCTACCCATTGCGAGATGGAGCGCGCCAAGCTGATTGTAGGCTAAAAGCATATCGTGCACCGCGGGGAGTTCCTCGGCCTGCTCCATGTATTTCTCTGCATTCTCAAAAGCCTTATCAAACAATCCGGTGGAGCTGTAAACCTTGGAAAGTTCTCCGTAGGAAGAGATGATTATGAGCTTGTCCCCGATCTCTGTTGAGACGCTCAGCTGTTTGTTCAGGGAATCAATCGCCTCGGTGAACTCGCCAAGCTTACTGGAAACCAGGCCTATGTTGCCGTAGGTAACAGCGATTTCTCTCTTCATCTGGTGATTCAGAGCTATATCAAGAGCCTTTAAATAGTACTCCCTGGCTTCCGCATATTCACCGTTAGCCCAGTGAACAGTGGCGATGGTATTGTAGGAAAAACCGTGCTGACGCGCATAAACAATTTCATCGCAGTCATGCAGATTCTCAGCAAGGTCAAGCGCTTTCAGCGCTTTTGTCATGGCGAGTTCGTTACTGCCCATTACGCAGTAAACCCATGCCCTGAAGCACTCGATCCGGATAAAGAGAACATCATGTTTCCTGGAATCCTGAAGGAGCATTTCTTCGATATCCGCAAGCAATGCTACCGATTTCTCAACTTCTCCACGGGTATAGTGTATATCAGCGATGGCCAGAGAGACATCACCAGACAGCTCAATCTCATCAGTTGTTTTCAGGGCTTTCTCGAAGTGCTTCAGAGATTCGTCATAATTCCCCATTCTATCATGGATCTTACCCAGGTATCTGCAGCATTCGGCGAGCTGATCAGAAGCGGTACTCTGGTTGTTTTCAATGATATCAACGGCATCCTGAAAGTGCTGTATAGCGTTCTGGTTCCTGTACTCAGACCATGCTTTTTCACCTGCCATGCAGCTGTATTTCAAGGCTCTTTCCCATTCCTCCGATATTCTGAAATGACTGGCGAGTGAAGAGGAGAGGGCTTCCAGTCTGTCCGGATACATTTCCTCCAGTATTGAGCCTATATCTCCATGTATTACCTTCCTTCGCTTCCTCAGAATTGAATCGTAGGATACATCTTTAATCAGCGTATGAGAGAAGACAAATTCCATATCCTTAAGCCTTGAGCGGTATGTAAGGCCAGCTTCAGTGCAATCCATAAGGTTTCCATGAACATTCCTCATCAGTACCCTTCTGATGATTTCCTCATCAAATCTGAAGCCTGCGACACTTCCGATTCTCAAGCATTCCTTCGCCTGTTTTTCCAGCCTGTCTATTCTTGCCATGATCATCGAGAAAACATTCCCGGGCAGTTTTTCATCGTTGTACTGTGCTGTCCTGACCCAGAGACCATCTTTGCGGCATATAAGTTCTTCCTCAACAAGGTATAGTAGAAATTGCGTCAGATAGAAGGGATTCCCGTTGGCTCTTTCCCTGATGAGAATTTCGATACCATCCTCAAGAGGGGTTCCATCGAGTATTTCGAGCATCAGTTCATCGGACGCTGAATATTCAAGGCCTTCAAGTAGTATCCTGGCAACACTAACCTCATCCCGACTGAAGAGTGTTCGTTCATCCGGTCTTTTTGAAAGGACGAAGGAGATATTCGCATCTGAGTATTCCAGCAGATGACTGATAATGTAGTCTGCAGCGGCAATATCCTCATCTGTGGAATTGTGTATATCTTCAAGAATTACGCAAAGGGGTTTATTGAACAATCTGATCATCTCGCAGATGCCGTCAAGCAGATTCTCTCTTCTCAATTTCGGGGGCAGACCATCGTAATGAGAACCCGGATAGTTCAGTGAGAAAAGCATTCTGCCGAGGAAAGCCTCCCGTTTTGAAAGCCTGCCTGCGGGGTCATCCAGCTCTCTGATAAGATCATGCAGTTTTTGCTTTCTCGTATCGCGCGGGTCACTCTCCAGCATTCCGGATATGTTTCCTATCAGCGATGTGAATAGCTCGTTTGTCTCGCTATTCTCAGGAGATGTTCCGTTAAGTACACTGTAACCCCGTTCTTTCAGGAGTGCTGAGAGTTTCTTCAGCATGCTTGTCTTGCCTATACCAGCGCTTCCTTCTACAAGGATAACCGATTCTTCATTTTCAATTGTCGAGAGTATCCGGGAGAGTTCATCTTCTCTTCCGACAAAGCGGTATCGGTCACCCTGGTCAATTCTTTTTTCAATCGGCATGAAACGTTTGACGGGATTTCCCTTACCCTTCAGGATGGCGCTTTTCATCTCAACGTATTTGTAATTGTTGCGGGACATTCTGAATACATTGTCAGAAACGGCTATGGAACCGGATTCTACGGAGTCTGCAAGCCTCGCGGCGGTGTTTACTACATCTCCTATGACAGTGTACTTTCTGCTGCCTGAATCTCCGATTACACCTGCGAAGGCAAAACCTTCATCGATCCCTGTCCTGATGCTGAAAACCTTCTGTTCCTCAATGAACTGACGGATTTCCAGGCTTGCCTGAACAGCGTGGAGAAGATCGTAACCATACGAGCGGGGGGCGCCGAAGAGAAGGAATATCCTGCTGCCTCCCACGACGTTATTATCGACCATCTGAACGATGCCATTGTTCCTTTGCGCGATGTCTGAAATACCAAGAAATATATTCTGGATCTGTCTGTGTGGAGGTTTTTCTGTATCGTATCCGGTGAGATTGACGAATATCGCAGTTATTGATCGATGTTCCCCATGAATATTCTCTGTGTCGGGGATATAGAACGAAGTATCCGGTAAGTCTGGTACAACATAATCATCAAGAAAAACCGGTTCCTCTGAATGTACTGATACTATCTCCCCGCTTGCCGCGGTATCCTCCGCAGCTGCCATCTTCTCAATGATATCCCCTGCAAGGAACAGGTGAGCGTTTTTTTCATTCCCTATGATGAATTCTGTCCATGAGCCGTATCCCAGAACGATTTTTATGCCCAGTCTGCAAATACCGGCATCTGTTTCCAGATTCTCGAAGTGTTCCATTTCAGCCATCATCCGTTCGGCACATGCAGCAGGATCATTGTCTTCTGAAAAACGTACAAGCATGGAATCTCCTGCAGAGGAAATATTGATGCCCCCCTGTTCACGCACTATTCCATACATCATCCTAAAATAGCGGTTGAGTATTTCCGTAAGATCTTCGGTGCCTTTCTTACCATGGAAAGCGAGTTTCTCGGTCAGTTTAGTGAAACCTGATATATCGGCGAACAGCAGTGAACCGGTGTATATGTATTGCCCCTGCCGCAGTAGGTCTATATCTCCGGGAATGAAAGGGTTCAAGCTGATGGTCCTTCATTTAGGGTGTATTGTTTAGCGTACTTGAAAGCACCCATGTTCGGTATCATCGCACGCATGAATATAATCTGTGCGGAACTGCGGGAGAAAACTGATACATCTTCAGCACTTTCCCATGGTGATTAAGCGGTATATCTTTATGAAGGAGGGAGCAATGACAGGAAAATTTCAACTGTACACCGGGAACGGCAAAGGTAAGACCACAGCAGCTCTCGGCCTCGCGGTAAGGGCAGCATGTGCGGGCAAGAAGGTTTACATCGGGCAGTTCATGAAGGGACAGGATTACTCGGAACTCTGTCTGCCTGAGCATTTCCCCGGATTCATCACAATGGAACAGTACGGTACACCAAGGCTATTATGTAAGGGAGAAGAACCATCGGAGGAGGATCTACTATCCGCCTCAGCTGGTCTGGAGAGGATTGGAGCCCTGATGCTTTCGGGGAGTTACGATCTTGTTATTGCAGACGAACTGAACGTTACAGTTCATATGGGGCTTCTGGATGAGAATGATGTAATGGACTTTATTCTGCAGCGACCGGATAATGTAGAGCTTGTTCTGACAGGGCGTTACGCTCCGGAGAATTTTGTTGAAGCAGCCGACCTTGTTACGGAAATGAGGGAAGTAAAACACTACTACGCGGCGGAGAACCTGCAAGCCCGCAAAGGCATCGAATCCTAGGGCAGGATATTACTCTTAGCATTTGCGTACTTTGTTCATCTCTATAAGTTCAGTAAGGAGAACACTATGAAAACTGCCATCATGTTCCTGGCGTTGCTGACAGCGCTGGCCGCTGCATCGGAAAGAAGTGATCTTGAAGTTTCAATCGGCGGGGGAGTCTGGATGCCATCCCTTTTCGACTCGGATGCAGGGCTGACGCCCGGACCGGCAATAGCGGTTTCACTTCAGATCCCTCCGTCACTCGGCAACTGCTTCATTATTGAAGCTTCCTACCTGAGCGCAGGAACAGACAACGAGAACTGGGGTGCGGTAACCGGCATTCCTCTGACAGTGGGCTACAGGATCTATCCCTTTTATCGAAGATATGCGGGTCCCCGTGGAATTGAACCGCTGCTTGGTATATATGGTGGAGGAATGATTCTCTGGGACAGTCCCGAGGCTGACCAGGACAAAACCAGTACCGGAGCCGGCATCATCGGAGCTGAACTTGGTATGAGGATCAATGCGGGAGAGTCAACCTCAATCGATATCGTTGTTACTCCCGAATGGATTGGTGCCGGCTCAGCGCTGGCTGGCGAAACAGGAAAGGATCTGTCAGGTCTTCAGATAACCGCGTCGATAGCTTTCTGATCCGGGATATATTGTCCAGTTAATTGTTTCGCGCGGCAGGCCCGAGCTGACCGCAGGCAGCTGCGATGTCACTTCCTCTGGAGCGTCTCAGGATAACTGCCTGGCATCTGGGATATAGATACTGCATGAATCTGTCTACTGATTCAGCATCGGGTCTTCTGTAGGGAGCGCCTTCTACTGGATTGTAGATCAGAAGGTTTATCTTGCACTCGATATCACCTGCGAACTCCGCAAGGGCGGAGGCTTCTTCAAGTGTATCGTTGATGCCTGCGATCAGGCAGTATTCCAGGGTGATCCTTCTGCCTTTGCGATTGACGTAATCCTTCATATCCCTCTTAAGCTCCCGAAGCGGCAGAGTTTTTGATACAGGTACAAGCTTCCGTCTTGTGCTTTCCACAGCGCTGTGCAGCGAAACAGCCAGTCCGTATTGCCCATCCAGCTGAGTCAGTTTGCCAATGCCGCCTGGAATACCTACGGTCGAGACGGTTATTTTCCTTGCGCCGATGCATATCCCTCTGTCATCGCTTATAATGGACAGGGCATCTCTGAGTGCGGGAAAATTATCCATGGGTTCGCCCATCCCCATGAAGACCACATTGCTTATCCGGCCCTGGCTGCTGCTCTGCAAACCGTAGAGCTGAGCTACTATCTCGTCGGGGCGAAGGTTTCGTCTGAAGCCTCCCCTTCCGGTCTGGCAGAATGTGCAGCCGCATCTGCACCCTGCCTGTGTTGATAAGCATGCTGTCAGTCTGGGAGGATCCGGGATAAGTACCGATTCGATCACATCTCCATCGTCCAGCGTAAAGGAATACTTTACAGTTCCGTCATCAGCAGCGATGGTATCGCAGGTTTCAAGTGCAGTTATCTCAGAGACCTGTTCAAGCCGGTTTCTCGCAGCCAGCGAGATGTCCGACATCTGATCAAAGGAGGTCACTCTCTTCAAGTGTACCCAGGAGAAAAGCTGCTGTGCTCTGTAGGGTTTCATCCCCAGATCCGCTGTAACCCATTTCTTCAGCTCAGGGAAGGCTAACCCGGATATCTTCAACATCTGCTCCTTTTCATCGAACTCATAAAGTCCTGTGATTATCCAGACCCTGCGACTGGGCCACTCCGCCCATTGCATCGAGAAAAATGTGAACCAGTTCTTTTCCACCCATCATGACAGGGACTTCCAGCGGATGCATTTCCCCTGACTTCATTGTTAACAGGAAGTAGCACATCCTGCCGGTCTCCTCAAAGGTAACGACCACCTGATCTTTCGGCCATCTGGCCACTTCCTTTTTGATTTTGAATTTGAACCAGCTGGGTTTGTACTTGAAGGCGAAGATTGTGCTATCTCCAACCGCGATAAACACAGGGTTAGGCAGATCACTGGATCTATGACCCCCTCCGGCTCCATCAGAAAATTTAGCAAACAGCGCTGCCTTCATCGATCCCGCATGACTGCAGGTCATTGCCGCGATAACCGGCTCATCGCAGTAGGGCTGAACCGAGTCTACCATTTTAGCCATTTGTTCTTTCAGTTTTGAACCCATACCGATCCTTTCTTTCAGATACAAATGAATTACGCTCAGAAATCCCCCTTCGACCATTGCTGAGTGAGTATATATATAACACATGTATTTTAGCAGTTCATTCCATTAGGAGATAACAATGAAAAATCGCATCGGAATTATCGGAGGATCCGGAGTATACTCCTTTGAAGGTGTTCGAATAGAGCAGGAGTTGAATGTCGAGACCCCTTTCGGAAAACCTTCGGCTCCTCTTATCTATGCTGATTACAATGACATTCCTCTGATATTTCTGCCACGTCATGGCGAGGGTCATACACTGCAGCCTTCCGAGGTTCCATACGCGGCTAATATTTACGCGCTGAAAAACGCAGGAGTCCGTCAGCTGATCTCTGTTTCCGCTGTCGGCAGCCTTCAGGAACAGTACCATCCCAGGCATTTCGTAATCCCGGATCAGATTTTCGATCGGACCAAAGGGATCCGAAGATCTACCTATTTCGGAGGAGGAATAGTCGGGCATATCGGATTCGGTGATCCATTCTGCAGTGAACTTTCAGGTATTCTTGTCAAAGCTGCCGAGCAATCGGATGCGACTGTTCATAGTGGTGGTACTCTTGTGTGCATGGAGGGTCCAGCGTTCTCAACCAGAGCTGAAAGCAGAGTATACCGCAGCCAGGGTCATTCTGTGATCGGTATGACCGCGCTTCCTGAAGCAAAACTTGCCAGGGAAGCAGGCATGTGCTACGCTACTTTATGTATGATCACCGATTATGATGTCTGGCATGAAACGGAAGAGGATGTTTCTGTAGAGGGAGTACTGGCAAATCTCAGAATGAATACCGTCCGGGCAAGGAGAACACTTGAGAATGTGCTGCATTCGATTGATATTAACAAGACTGATTGCATCTGCCACGGGGGGAAGAGCGCGATCGATGGAGCCATCATGACATCTCCGGAGCACAGAGGCTACCTTGCGAAGGAGCATCTGAAAGTTATCCTGGAAAGATAGTGCTTTTGTGAACAGCAGGATTTCCGATCTGGGTGAGAGAGGACTGATCCGGAGGCTCCGGAAGAGATTTCCTTCTCTATACGCAATAGGAGATGACTGCGCCGTACTGCCGGACATTCAATGTCCTGTCGTTACCACCGACAGTTTCTTCGAGGGAACACATTTTCATAGATGGTGGGCTCCTCCGAGGATTCTTGGAAGGCGTCTGCTGGAAGCGGCACTTTCGGATATCGCTGCTATGGGGGCAAGGGCTAAGTGGTTTTTCGTGGCAATATCTGTTGATCCGAGTATAAGGGTTGATTGGATAGAAGGATTCTATCAGGGACTGATGGAACGGGAGGATCTCGTTCTTGCAGGTGGGGAAACGGTACGTGGAGAACGTATGGGAATAACTATCACCGCCATAGGTGAGGGGAAAGAGCGGGAAACGATTTTAAAAAGATCATCCCTTCATCCCGGAGATAACCTCTGGGTTAGCGGCCTTCTCGGTCGGGCTCATGACGCTCCTGTAAAACTCGTGAAGGCGGACGGGCTGCTGGGGGACGATCTTCATTCACGTTCAGGGTCTCTCTCCTCTGAAGAGCTTGAGCAGTTGAGAGCTTTTCTGCAGCCAAGAGCGGAGCTGGAGCTGGGAATTGAACTTAGAAAAATGGGTGTTCGCTGCGCGATAGATATTTCAGATGGACTATTTTCTGAAACCTCGCATCTTTCTCTTGAGAGCTCTGTTGATACCGTACTTGAGATTGATGAAACCCTGTTCTTTGATTCAGTGAAAGATAAACCTCTGGCTGCAGCTGCAGCGGGGGAGGATTATGTTTTGCTGTTCGGTGCGCCTGACGGACTCGACTTTTCAGCAGCTGGATGTTCAAAAATCGGTTATGCTGAGACTGGAAACGGAGAGATTGCCGTATTTCTGGACGGAGATAGAGTAAACATAAGTGCAACAGGATATGATCATTTGGAGGTTAGATAATGACTGATTCTACCGATTCGAAAGAAAAAGAATTCACAGTTTCCGGAAGCGATCTGCTTGATAAGCTGAAGGAACTGTTTCACCAGGGAAATATCAGGCACATTATTATCAGAAATGAAGCAGGTAAGACGCTGATCGAGCTTCCACTTACAGTGGGGGTCCTTGGTGTTGCCCTGATACCCGCCTATGCTGCAATTGCGGCAATTGCAGCATTGGCGGTA
>JBDLJP010000071.1:0-8743 GCA_039714295.1 Candidatus Fermentibacterota bacterium | reverse complement strand
AGAGGGCAATAATGAAAGGGCCGTTCTGACGGGAATGGAGATTGACAGGCTCTTTCCCGAAGCTCACCAGCGCTACGGCAGACCGGATATCGAAACCTCCAGGGAGGGTTTTATCGCTCTGGTTCTGCCGCTCAGCGGCTCCGGTTCAACCTACTCCGAAAGGGTCAGATCCGGTGTTGATCTTGCCTTCGAGCGCTCATCTGGACTCTATATTTCTGTACCTGAAGTTATCACTTTTAACTGCTCCTCCGACAGTGCGGGTATCGTGGATATAATGAATTCTCTCGGTCCCAATCCTGCCTGTCTGGCTGTTATCGGTCCGCTTACCAGCAGAAACGCTGAACTGGCAGCTCCTCTGGCGCAGAAGTGGTCCCTTCCCATGATAACACCTGCGGCTACATCTTCCGAACTGGACGATTACGGAGAGTATGTACACAGACTGGTTGTATCACAGGGAGATGATGCTGCCGCTGTGGCTGAATATGCGGTGCGGAATGCGGGCTGCAGAGACCTGGCGATAATTCATGAGTTCACATCCGAATCTGTTGCCAACGCCGAGCAATTCAGTTCCGTAGTACAGGAACTGGGCAGCGAAATCGTTGCCATGGAGGGATACGAATCAGGATCAACCGATTACAGAGACCAGATAAACGCAATTAAATACCTTCACCCGGACGGAGTATTCCTTCCCGTAGATGCCTGGGATGCTATTCAGCTTGCCCCTCAGCTGAGATTTTACAGAGTTGAATCCCGGCTCTTCGGAACATCGGGCTGGGACGATGAACTGCTGCTGGAGCAGGGAGGTGAATACGTTGAAGGTGCTGTATTCCCTGTTTCCTTCGGTTCCGGCTCCATGAATCCAGCGACAGCAAGATTTTCATATTTCTACGAGCGGGAATATGATTCCATGCCTACGATGCTGGCTGCCCAGGGATACGATACTGCGGAAATAATCCTGAACGCCTGGAGAGGATCGACCCCTTCCAGATCAGCCCTGGAAAACCATCTTGGAACCATGAACATATACTTCGGAGCTACAGGGATGTGCACTCTCGGAAGCGTATCTATCCCCCGTTCATCTTTCCCCTTGGTCATGGTGACAGACGGAGAAATAGTCAGCATTGAGTAATATATCCGGCAGCGGGATGCACTGGGGAATTGATATCGGCGGAACAACAACAATTATTGGTTACCTCGAGCAGGACGGGTTCACTGCGGCTGCGACTCTCCAGACCGATCCTTCATCAGGACCGGACTCACTTCTCGACAGGATAACCGGAGTAATCAACAGAGCTGACGGCCCGCCATGTTCCGCAGGTATAGGAATTGCCGGCTTTGTAGACAGGTCCGAGGGAGTGCTCGTGTCTTCCCCGAACCTTTCCGGCTGGAAGGATTACCCCATCCGCTGCAACCTCTCGACTCTCCTCAACTGTCCAGTTGTAATTGATAATGATTGCAACGCTTTCGCCCTGCAAGCCATGGAATACTCCATTATTCCCGATTCCGGTCTCTGGCTGATGATCACTCTTGGAACCGGCATCGGCGGAACAATAGTGCATAACGGTACTATCCTTTACGGGGCAGGATACGCTGGTGAATTCGGACACATGACAGTAGAGGCATCCGGAAGGGAATGTCCATGCGGATCAGCAGGATGCTGGGAGAGATACGCGGCATCAGAAGCCCTGAGCGGATACTACGGAGAATACAGCGGCAATTCTCTGCTCAATTCCCCGAAGGAGATAGCACAAAGGGCTTCTAAAATGGAGTACACGGCACTTAGAGCATTTAATGTATTCGGAACCTGGCTCGGTATAGGGCTTGTCAACCTTTACCACTGCTTCAGCCCGGATGGTGTTTATCTTGCAGGCGGTCTGATGGGCGCTTCTGATTTCTTCCTTAAGCAGGCTGAATCGGAGTTCCATAGAAGATGCAGCTGCAAGTGGAATGTGAATGTTCTGCCGTCAAGTTCAGATGCGGGAGCTGAAGGAGCCGCTATTATGGGAAGAAACAGGACCGGATGACATTTCTCCTGATTTTAATGACACTGTTTGCAGCCGAACCTGCAGAACTGGACAGCATTTCAAGGGATTCGACACGTACTGTGCAAAGACTTGAAACAATTGCCTATTCCGCTGATTCCATGGTTTTCCATCCGGATAACGGTGATCTGATACTGATCGGATCCGCGAGCCTTGATTACCGGGATATGACATTAAGATCGGATACCGTCGAATACTCATCAGAGGATGAGCTCATAACTGCCAGCGGTGAATCAGAGCTTTTAGATCGGGGAGAATCGGTATTCGGCAACGGGATGATTTACAGTATTCCAACCCGGAAAGGGCGCATAATAGATGCGGCTTCGGAGTACGAATTCGGTTTCTATACCGGTTCCAGCATTACGAGGATAGGCCGCAGCGAATTCAACATAGTTGATGCAAGGTTCACAACATGCGATGAAGACAGCATCCATTACTATTTCTATTGCCCTGTAATGAAAGTATTCCCTGATGACAAAGCTGTTGCCAGACCGGTGTACCTGTACATAGAAGATACGCCCGTTCTCTATTTCCCATACTGGATTTTCCCGATAAGACGCGGACGGCAGCCCGGATTTACAATGCCGAAATTCGGACAGACCTCAAGGGACGGCAGGTATCTGAGGGAATTCGGCTACTACTTCGTTTTTTCAGATTATGCTGACTTGTGGATACACGCAGATATTATGGAGAAAACAAGGTTCGTGCTGGCAGCTGAGGAGAGACATACGGTAAGGTATTTATGCAATGGTAACCTCCGGACCGAGTGGAGAAGGGAATTCCTGTCCCGCCGCGACAGATGGATGGTCTTCGGTAATCATCTGCATGATTTTCCAGACGGGACAACTGTCAGAGTACAGGGTGAGTTTCTAAGTGATAAATCCTATCTTGAAGAAACACAGCAATCCCCTGAGGATCGTATGACAGGAGAGCTGCATTCCTGGATCAGCGTGAACAGATACTTCGGAAGAATGAGTTTTCAGGCGGCGTTTGATCGAACCAGCTACCTGAATACCGATCCGGACACTATTCCCGGAGAAATCGAGTCTAATCAGGAGCTTCCTGATATACGGTTTTCTCTCCCTTCAGCTCCTCTTTTCAGGGCACCTTCAGATCCATCACTTATCCGCCCATGGCACGGAATCTACTGGAATGCAAACGCACATTACCTGTCAATGGACAGAAGAATGGAAGAATCAAGAGCAACAAATTCAGCTCTGAAGCTGACTTCATCCCTTACAGGATCAAGCAGATTATGGGGCTGGCTTTCTATTGCGCCATCCCTCCGTGTAAAGGGAACCATATATGACCGCGACAGGAACGATGAAAATTATCCATGGTGGCTGCACGGGTCCGCGAATGTCTCGGTCTCAACAGATATATACGGTATCTTCAGCACAAGACTCTTCGGTCTGGATGCTCTGCGGCACACGATTACTCCCGCTGTCTCCCTCCAGTGGGCACCTGACCGGTATCTGAACAGCAATGGTCTGATGAATTCCGATTCAGCTGGATCCGAGTACTATGTCTTCTCCGATTTCTCCTTGCCATCATCAAGCAGAAACATCTCGTTCAGCCTCAGGAACAACCTGGAGGGAAAGATGTCGGAGAGGGACAGGATTACACGTTTTGATATAGCTTCACTTCAACTCTCCACATCTCTGAATCTCGAGGAAAGCGCAACTCCGTTTTCTCCTCTTTCGGCAACGCTTGATATTTCTCCCTCTTCGCACTTCGGTATTACAGGCAATGGAAGCTGGGACCTCTATGAGAACAAACTCACAAATCTATCCGTATCCTCCTCCCTTCGCCTTTCCGGGTACGACAGAACCCTTCTTGCCGATTCAGGTATCACAAGGTCGGGTATGCCTGTCAGAATGGTGATCTCTCACTACTACAGGCATGGTCTTGATGATACTGAGAGTATCAGTAAGCTCCGCTTTTCCGCTTCTCTCGATCTTACACCCGGCTGGTCGCTTGAATACAGCGCATATTACGATGTCTTCAATGAGAATTTCATCAACCAGAGTTACACACTTCGCCGGAACCTTCACTGCTGGGAAGCAATATTCGTCAGGCATATTTCAGATGTGGACAGCGGATTCTATTTCAAGATCAACATTATTGATATTCCGGATATAAAAATTGAACAGCATGTAAGTAATTTCTAATTTATATGTTTTTCGTACATTAATTTGCTTATCTATGTCCATTATAAATCTAAATGCATCTCCACATTGAATCATAATCAACGGTATAGCTTCATATTTGACAAATTTATAAATATTTCCAGGGGTTGACATTCAATTTTTCGCCTTATAGCTTTACGTTATAGTTGATGGGAGGGGGTGAACAAGTGACTAAAAAAGATTTGATAGCACACGTTGCCGATAATGCTGAAATCACAAAGAAACAGGCGGGTATTGCAGTAGATGCAATTCTTGATGGAATCAAGGACTCGCTCAGCAAAGGCGACAAAGTCAGTCTTGTAGGTTTCGGAACATTCTCCGTGAAGCACCGCCAGAGTAGAACTGGTGTGAAGCCGGGAAGCAAAGACAAAATAAACTATCCCGCAAAGAATGTGCCTAAATTCAAGGCCGGAAAAGGTCTTAAAGACGCCGTTCTTTAGGGAATCATCGTTTCAGGGAGGCGGTATCACTACCGCCTCCCGTTTTCACAGATAAAATATTATGCCACTTGACCTTTCGGTAGTTATTACAACATTCAACAGTGCGGCGACTCTCAGAGATACTATTGAATCTCTGATTAAGTTGGATATTAGTGAATCTCCATGTGAGATAATTGTGGTTGATAACGCATCGTTTGATAACTCTTTGATGATTGCGGAAGAGTACAGTCAGGTTATCCTGATATCTTCCCCTGAGAACCTGGGGCTTGCCCGCGCAAATAACATCGGTGCTTCCAGGGCTTCGGGAAGCAGCTTACTCTTTCTGAATCCGGATACAGTCATCCTTCCCGGTTCGCTTCATGCTCTGATGAGCTTTCAATTGAATCATCCGAACGCCGCTCTTCTCGGTCCCATGATGCTCGGTTCGGACGATCACCTTCACTCCACCGCCAGAACATATCCGACATTGCTTGATATTATTCTTCGAAGAACACCTCTCGGGAAACTGCCAGTCTCGAGGAAGCATCTCCAGAGGCATCTCAACTCCGCTCCTCCTGACAAACCCTCCAGAACAGAGTGGCTCGTAGGAGCCGCTATGTGGCTTACCCCCGCGGGAAGAGAGAAGATCGGATTGATGTCGGAGAAGTACTTTCTTTATTTTGAGGATGTTCAATGGTGCATGCGCGCTAATCAGGCTGGAATGGATGTCTGGTTCGTGCCGGAAGCGGTAATCAGGCATGAAAACAGAAGAGAAAGTGCAGGCGGATCAATCAGAGCTCTCTGGTTGCATTTGAAAAGTATGGTTAGATTTTTCAGTGAATATCCACTTGCCATAATAGGCAAATGCGGCTTTCCCCTCGAGAAGGACTGATACTTGAAGAAAAACGCAACATCGGTTTCCCTCCTCCTGCCCCTCGGAGATTTTGTGCTTATTGTGGGTGTCTTCATACTCGGTTACTGGCTGAGACATTCGCTTCTCATTGATTTCATGGGATCGGATTTCAGACTTTCCGTTTACCATTACTTCCTCAGCGGTCTTGTTCTGGGCTCCGTGCAGGTAGCTATAATGGCGGTATTCGGTGTATACAAACCGGAATTCGGTCTTGGGATGATAGAAGAAATAGCAGGTATAATAAGAGGTGCTCTCATGGCTGTACTGTTCACGCTGGCCATGACTTTCATTACGAGGCAACTGCTTTTTTCCAGATTTGTTCTCATTTTTTCCTTTCCGGCTTCGGCTCTCCTTCTCAGCTACTGGCACTCGCTGTTCAGAAAGATCAGCAGCAAACGGGGCAGCCCTGCTAGAATTCTCATTCTCGGCACATCAGATCAGGCCAGACAGCTGGGGGTCTTCATGGAAAACAGGGCACAGCTGCCGTACTACGTTGTTGATTACATCGATCCTGATACTCCATCTGATATGATTTCATCCATGATGAGAGACAGGAATATTCAGGAGCTGGTTGTAGCCAGCCCCTCAATACCATCAGAAAAGCTCTCCTCAGTGATTCTTGGCTGTGAAAAACTCGGAATTCAGTACAAGATAGCAGCAGATGTATTTGCTATTGTCAGCCTTACAGCCAGGGTTGCACACATGGGGGGAACGACCCTGATTGAATCTGTCCCTCCCCCGCTCTCCGGATGGGGATTGCTTATGAAGCGGATAACGGATATTATCCTGTCGCTGTTCTTCATTCTCATCCTCTCCCCTGTATTCATCCTGACAGCACTTATAATCGTTCTTGACTCCGGTTTTCCCGTATTCTACAGACAGACAAGGCTGGGTAAGAACAACAAACCGTTCAACATGCTGAAATTCCGGTCAATGCGTCCCGGAGCTCACAACGAAAAGTCCTCACTGTCAGAACAGAATGAATCGAAAGGCCCATTGTTCAAAATAAAAAATGACCCGCGAATAACAAAAGCAGGGAAATTTATCAGAAGGTGGTCTGTCGACGAACTTCCGCAGCTGTTCAATGTTCTTGCAGGAAAAATGAGCCTGGTCGGCCCGCGGCCGCCCCTTACTGAAGAAGTGGAAGAATACAGCAGGAGAGATTTCAAAAGACTTCATACCATTCCCGGAGTCACCGGAGTATGGCAGATATCCGGAAGAAGCAATCTGGGATTCGATGAGATGGTCAAACTCGACCTCTACTACGTTGATAACTGGTCAATATGGATGGATCTGGCTATTCTGATGCTTACCCCATCGGCAGTTCTGAACGGCGCCGGAGCATATTAAAAGCGGGCATATCGTCCGATCCCTGTGAACAGCCCTGTTATCTACTGATCAGTTTCTACGGGAACATCGCGCACAATATCTGAAATCAGTCTTCTTACGGCTCCTGATACCATCTCAGGGCTTACAGAATCAATAGATATATGATCGGATGCCGTCAGAACCTCACTTTTCACATTCCAGGGATACCACCTGGGAAGTGACGGGTCAGATGGCAGAAACATTCCAACTACCGGAATTCCGTAAGATGCCGCCAGATGTATTACCGATGTATCGGGGCTCACCAGTATGGTCACACCCCGGATGAGGGCAGCCAGGTGAAGAATGCTGGGGGTCACAGATGAAATGAGAACATCCGGTTCGCTTTGCTGCACTGCACAGGCCGCAGAGCGATCCGGAGGTGAGTAGAGTATCAGAGGCTTCAGCCCCATCTCCAGGATAGAACTGCATACACGGGCGTATCTGTCTGTTCCCCATCTGCGATTCTCTCCTCCTGCGGATATGTTAACCGCCGCACAATCTCCGGGCAGAAGACCGGACCGGTTCCAGAAGGTTTCTGCGAAAACGGTCTCCTCCCTGGAAAGGGTAATCTCTCTTTTCAGTCCAGCGGTTTCGATTTTTCTTCCGAGCCCCGACAACAGTCCCGCGAACGCATCCATGATATGCCCGTCCTGCGGAGCGCACACCCTGATATTGAAGGGCAGTCTGTTGTCGCGGTCGATATGAAGTCTCCATCTCGCGCCGCAAGAGAGGGCGTATATGAATGAAGTGGTTGAATCGTGCATATGCATATCAACCGCCGCATCAGCATTGAAATTCCGGGCTTCAACAAGGGATGAGATGAAACCTCCGGGGTTCTTTCTGTAAGTGATGACATTCAGTCCGGCTTCGTATTTGAGAATGATGCTGTTGGACTCCGAGGCCAGAACCGCCAGTCCGGTGTCGGGATAAAGTTCCATGAGCCTGCGGATGAGGGGCAGTGTCATTATCATGTCCCCTATTTTGTCCTGCCTCAATAACAGTATTCTCTGAAGCTTATCATCATCGGGCACTAATCCGGGTACTGCAGAGACCCCTGAAAAAAGGACCTGATGGAGTATCCATCTACCGAGTATCTCCAGTTTTTTCATATATCCGGCTGTTTCAGGCACCAGAGGGACTCCCTCCAAGAAGCTTGGCATATCCATTGATCACATCCTGCACGCCTATATCCTTAACACTTCCTGTATGCGTTCTTACAAGCTCGTACCTGACTCCCCACGGATACCACAGCGGCATATGCCCTTCTCTCTGCGGAAACAGTCCCAGTACAGGCAGATCATAGGATGCGGAAATATGAACAAGAGCAGTGTCCGGTGTGATCATAGCCGTCAGGTCCTTAACAAGAGCTGCTGCATGAAGGATCGTCCTGCACTCAGGGATAACCATGACTCCGGGAACTGCATCGGAGATCGTAAGAGCTTCATGCCTGTCAGCAGGCGCAGCAAAAACAATGGGACTATTTCCTGTACTCAGTATGAATGAGCATAATTCAGCAGTTTTCTCAGTACCCCATACACGGGATGGATTCCCTGCTGAAATATTTATACCAATAGATTTATTCCGCAGGCTCAATCCGGCTTCCCTCCAGAATGAGTCTGCAAATCCGGTTTCTTCTGCCGAGAGTCTCAGTTTCCTGTCCAGCCCGGAGTCATCGATATCCCTTCCGAGACCCTCAAGCAGGATCCTGGTAAGATGAGCGTAATGATGCTTTCCCGGAGGCATTGGAACCCTCACGGAAAAGGGCAGTCTGTTGTCTCTGTTTGAAGCGGACAAACGCAATTTCGCACCTGA
>JBDLJP010000070.1:0-8765 GCA_039714295.1 Candidatus Fermentibacterota bacterium | reverse complement strand
GCCTGGGGAGTACCTGATGCCGCTGCATCTTCAAGTTTCAGCGACTGCGATCCTCCATGCACGGGATCCGTCGCGATGGTTGCAATTATTCCATCGGCGGGGTACATACCGAGAACCGTCTCGGTGCCTTCCCAGCCATAAGTTTCGGTGATGTCGGCGGAGGCCATCTGGACAATTCCAAGAATCAGGATAGTAAAAAAGATTGATTTCATTCTATTCCCTTTCTGTTTTGAAATTCAAAGCAAATTACCACAGATAATAAATAAGCTAAGCCGGATAAATCATCAAGCCCTATATACAGCCTGTCCGACAGCTCGCCGCCTGCACAATATAGAATACGAACGGATTGTTAAGGGAGAATGAATCCCTCATCAGGCGCGGCTATTTTCGCGCTTTTCCTCAACCATCGTCTTTACCTTCATCAGCCTTGTGAGATTTCCGCGCTCGATTTCATCCAGTTTCAGCCGGATCGCCCTTATAGCCTCCTCCAGATCAGGTATCAGCTTGTATTCAAGAGCGTTCACCCTCCTCCTGGTTGAATCTATCTCGCTGGCAAGGAGGCTGATAGCCTTCTCGTGCTCCGCAAGTTTGATGATTCTCGGAAGAAGATCCTTGTAGACCCTGAGCGATTCATCAAGTTCAACAGGGGTATCGTACATTCCGTAATTGCGTACATTTCCCTCTATTGAGACCGTAAAGACCGGGAGAGTAAGGTTCATTATTTTTCTCGTTGAAGAAATAACCCTGGCCTGTGCCCCCGGGTACCGGAGCGCATCAAGCAGCCCCGGCTCTGTCATTGCTGCCCTGGCAAAAAGGAACTCGCCGTATGCAACGCTGAGTTCCTTCTCCAGATCTTCCCTCGCTCCTTCGTAATCCGCGATAAGTATCTTGAACTGCCTCATGAGCTCGTCAAGCTTGTCCTTAAGAAGCTTGTGCCCCCGCTGCGCTAGTTTAACTTTCTTGCGCTTCTGAAGAAGCTCCATTCGGGTTGCACTGACAACAATGGACATCAGCTGGACCCGGTTTCCTCTGACACGGGCCAGTACTTATCGAGTCGTGCGGGATCTATTCTTTTCATTTCGTCTCTCGGGAGAAGCTTCAGAAGGTCCCATCCGAGATCCAGGGTCTCAATAATGTTCCTGTTCTCGTGCTCTCCCTGGCTGACATACCTCTTCTCGTACTCTTCGGCAAACTTGAGATACTTCTGGTCAAGAGGGCTCAGTGCGGCGGCTCCGAGTATTACGGCAAGCTCTCTGGCATCTTTCCCTGCCGAGTATGCCGCCATAAGCTGATTGAACAGATCTGCATGATCCTCACGTGTCTTGCCCTTGCCGATACCCTTGTCCTTCAGTCTGGAGAGTGACTCCATAACATCCATCGGAGGGAAAATGCCCTTTTTGTGAAGCTCTCTGTTGAGTATGAGCTGCCCCTCGGTGATATATCCCGTAAGATCGGGAATCGGATGCGTCTTGTCATCTTCCGGCATTGTCAGGATGGGGATCTGTGTTATTGATCCCTTCCTGCCTTTGATCCTTCCCGCACGTTCGTAGATGGAGGAAAGGTCGGTGTAGAGGTATCCGGGATACCCTCTTCTTCCCGGCACTTCCTTTCTTGCCGCAGATATTTCCCTTAGAGCATCGCAGTAATTTGTCATGTCCGTAAGAATAACCAGGATATGCATGTTCTTTTCGTATGCGAGGTACTCGGCAGCGGTGAGAGCCATCCTGGGAGTTGAAATACGCTCAATTGCAGGATCACTTGCCAGGTTCATGAACACTACCGCCCTGTCCATGGCGCCTGTCTTCCTGAAATCACGGATAAAGTAATCGGCTTCTTCGAAGGTAATGCCCATAGCGGCGAAAATAACCGCAAAGCTTTCACCCTCTCCAATAACTCTGGCCTGCCTTGCTATCTGTGCAGCAACGGCGGAATGGGGAAGTCCGCTTCCGCTGAATACAGGAAGTTTCTGCCCCCTTACCAGCGTATTGATACCGTCTATTGAGCTGAAGCCTGTCTGAATGAACTCCGCCGGGTAATCTCTTGCGTAAGGGTTAATAGGAGCCCCGTTGATGTTCATCATCTTCTCCGGAACGATCGGCGGTGCAGTATCGAATGGAGCTCTGGGCCTCCCCTGACCGTCAAAGACTCTTCCCAGCATCTCCTCGGAAACTCCAAGTTCAACCTGTTTCCCGAGGAACCGTACTTTGCTTTCTGTCACACTTGTTCCGCTGCTGCCTTCAAAAAGCTGAACCAGAGCCATCCGGCTGTCAATTTCAAGAACCTTGCCGTGACGTATCTCCCCGTCGGGAAGCTCTATTTCAACCAGTTCCTCGTATGCGACTCCCTCGACCCTGTCTACCAGCATCAGGGGGCCGGATATCTCTACTGTTGTAGTGTACTCTCTTATCATATCCCCGCCCTCCTAAGCAGTCTGCTCTTTTTCGGCCAGATCATCGATCTGTGAATTTACATGTTCTCTTACAGCTTCCATATCGTCGAGATGATCCTCGGGAATGTAACTCATTCTCGCGATCTCCTCCTTCAGAGGCAGTTCAAAAAGATCACCCGGCAATACTCCGCCGCGGATCGCTTTTTTCATCTCCGCGTTTGTATGCATTATGATTTCCATCATCATTTTCTGTTTAGTTATCGAAGTATATGTATCAACCTCATGGAAGGCATTCTGATGAAGGAAGTCCTCCCTGAGAGACCTTGCTGTATAGAGAATAAGCTGGTCCTCGGGTGACAGCGACTCCGCACCGACAAGCCGGGCTATCTCAAGCAGATTAGCCTCCTGCTGAAGCAGGGAGATGGCTTCCTTTATCATAGGTACCCATTCCGTGCCCAGTTTCTCATCGTAGTATTCCTTGAGGTTATCGGCGTAGAGCGAATAGCTGTCAAGCCATCCTATCGCAGGGAAATGCCTCGCATACGCCAGTCTTGCCTGGAGGCTCCAGAATACTTTAACAACCCTGAGAGTAGCCTGAACCACCGGGTCCGAGAGGTCTCCTCCAGCTGGGCTCACCGCTCCAACCACTGTCAGCGCCCCGTTTCTGTCCCCTCCTATACATTTCACATTACCGGCCCGTTCGTAGAATTCGGCAATCCTGGTACCGAGATAGGCGGGATATCCTTCCTCACCCGGCATTTCCTCAAGCCGTCCGGACATTTCCCTCATCGCCTCCGCCCACCTGCTTGTGGAATCGGCCATAAGGGCCACGGAATACCCCATATCCCTGAAATATTCCCCTATGGTTATCCCCGTATAAACACTTGCTTCCCTTGCAGCGACGGGCATATTGCTTGTATTGGCAACAAGAACTGTTCTGTTGATCAGCGGTTCACCGCTTTTGGGGTCTTCAAGTTCAGGAAATTCCTGCAGAACATCGGTCATTTCGTTACCGCGTTCACCGCATCCTACATAAACCACCATCTCGGCATCCGCCCATTTGGCAAGCTGGTGCTGGATGACAGTTTTCCCGCTTCCGAAAGGTCCGGGAACACAGGCGGTTCCTCCCTTGCCGAGAGGAAAGAAAGCATCTATGACCCTCTGCCCGGTAATAAGCGGTGCCTCTGGTGCTCTTTTCTCCGCTATCGGTCTTGGTTTTCTGACAGGCCAATTATGGTACATGGGTAATTCCACAGTCGATCCGTCCGGAGCCTTCAGTTTTGCTATGATCGTATCAATATTGAACTTTCCGGCTTCGCTCATCCATATGATCTCACCCGATACTTCGGGCGGAACCATAATTTTATGCGTGATGATTTTCGTCTCGGGAACCTCACCGAGAACTTCACCGCCGGTTACGTTCAGACCAACAGCTGCAACGGGAACAAAATCCCATTCCTTCTCATGATCAAGGCCTCTTATACTGATTCCCCTGGTAATCCAGTCTCCAGCCACTCTGCGTATTTCATCAAGAGGTCGCTGAATGCCGTCATATATGGCGGTTACCAGCCCGGGGCCCAGCTCTACCGAAAGGGGCTTTCCGGTAGCAATCACGGGATCTCCAGGTTTGAGACCGCCGGTTTCCTCGTAGACCTGAATCGAAGCCAGATCACCCTTAAGTTCTATTACTTCTCCTATTAATTTGTAATCGGATACGTACACCAGGTCGAACATCCTGGCGTCCTTCATGCCGTCCGCAACGACCAGCGGACCTGCTATTTTATCAATCGTTCCCCTAATCATCCGTCGCCTCCGGTGGGTTGCGGGTTTTCCTTCACTTCTGTTCCTCTGACATGAGGTCAACACCGACTGCCTTTATGATAAGTTCCCTTATCGTATCCTCTCCCCGTTTCTGTGTACCCTTAATACCGGGAAGAACAACAACCGATGGTATTGCCATGTGAACCGTTTCCTCTATCTGGTCATGAAGATGGTCAATCATGTCCTCAGTTATCATTATGATGGAGACATTCTCCTTCACAAGCCTTGCGAACTGTTCCCGGGCTTCATCTGTATTCCCGGGAACCACTGTTTCTACTCCAAGCGCCCGGAAACCGAGAACCGAGTCTGCATCTCCAATGAACGCTATTTTTCCCTCAGCCATTAAAGCCTCCTATCCACGCGGCAGCCTTTTTTTCAAGCGGTCTTCTTTGACGCCGGCAGTTTTTGCGGCAAGAAGCAGCTTGAGGTGGCTGATTTCCATCTCCCGTCTTATCACGAAAGCAGCCAGCGGGGATGGACCGAAGACGGGGAACGCCCCTTTTTCGAGCAATTCAAGCAGCCTTCTGTCACATTCCTTCTCATATCCCAAAAAAGACCCCGTATCAACAGCTTCCTCGAACACCGATACTATTCCATCAAAACCGGGTGTCTCGGCGAGCAGACCGGGCAGTGTCCTCCTCTTATAGGCTTCAACTATTTCGTCCTGTGTATGATACCCTCCCGGAAGAAGTATTTCTCTGACTTCCTGGCTGGAAACATCATTGATGCTGCTCCTCCCGGCCGTGAGAAAATTCTTCTGCTCTATATTGGTCATGACAAATGTTCTGAAACCGGTATTGATCTCTACGAGTTCATCTCTCTCCACAGCCGCCGCAAGCAGATCCAGTTTTCTGTCTACCAGCATCGTGCTGATCCTGTCATTCCCCAGGAGCTCTTCCAGGGTCTGCAGAAAAAGAGGGGGAAGCTCCTCCCGGACTTCTTCGGATTTAACAGCATTTCTGAGTATCTCCGTATCTATAAGACCGGGTCGTTCAATCTCTATTTCATTCTTCTGACTCACCCCGGAAAGGAGGTTCTTCCATATATACCTGGCGTTTCTCACATCTCTGCGATGGAGAATTCCTTTTATGAGCCTCTCATCTTCTGAAAGTTCAATAAGCTCTTCTTCGGTTGCTTCCATGGCCTTGATAAAACAGTCTTCCATACTGTGGAACTGCATAAAGCCGCCGTACCATGTATCGCCAAGAAGCCTTAATGCTTCTTCATCGCTGACTGCCAGCAAAAGCATCTGCCACATTCGCTGATTCAGAAGGGTAGTTTCAGCACCGCTTATTCTACCGTTGGCATAAATGAAACTCTCTGCCATGAGTCAGTTCTTCTCTAGCTGTATGAGGTCGGAAAGCATCATAACCATATCCTCATGGGCAAGCTCGGCTATCATCGGGAAGGTTCCGTTCTGGCTGATCTTACCTGATTTGAAGATAACACCGCCGGCTTTTTCATGCCTTTCTTCGGAAAGAACGAATTCGCAGTCATCGCTCGAATGTTTCGCCAGGTATCCGGCTGTTATGCGCGATTCATCTGCGGAGGATATTACGACTTCCACTTTTCCGATAAGATCACAACCGGCAAGAAGGGATGATATCATCTCGAGATACTCAGCATCGGGGGCTGAAGCAAGGTTAACTGCTGCTTTTCCGATAGCTTTATCCATCATCGCTCTTCTGGCATTCATCAGTTTTCTGGCTGATTCTCTGCGAACATGGAATTCTCTTCTTTTACGTTCTTCCTCTATCCCGGATCTGATCCTTTCAACAGCTCTGCTCTGTTTTGCTTCCAGCTCCCGGGTATGATTCGCGAGAGCGGTGTTCTTCTCTTTTTCCGCTGCTTCCCGAATCGCTTCCGCTTTCTGGTTGGCCTCCGTCTGTATCTTCAATAGAATTGCTTCAAGAGACATTGTTCCGTTACCCTCCTATGCCCTGAAGCATGAGGAATGAAACAAGGAATCCCAGGATCGCGTAAAACTCAACAAAAACTGCCAGAATAAGGGACTTTGCGGAATCATCCGGCTGCTTGGCGGTCATCATGGCGCCGCCGGCACATACTTTCCCCTGATGGATCCCCGAAAACAATCCTGCGAGAGCTATAGGAATTCCTGCTGTAAATACCTGCCAGGCAACATGCATATCCATCCCCGGTGTAACTTTGCCAAGGAGAAGGAAGGCTATTACAAAGCCGTATATTCCCTGGGTTCCAGGCAATGCCGACAGAAGAAGGAGTTTTCCGAATTTACCGGGATCAACGCTCATTACTCCGGTGCTGGCCTGGGCAGCTATTCCCACGCCTACTGCTGATCCTATCCCTGCAAGTGCACAAGCCAGTGCTATTCCCATATACGCTACGAGTTGTTCCACTTATATCTCCCTTCACTCCGCATTAAGAGCTCTGTTTTTTATTCTCTTTCAATATGTACATATCTAGGTTCGTATCTGAGAGGTTTGAACGGCACTCCCGTTCCGTCATAGAATTTGCCGAAGAACTCGACAAACTGCAGCCTTGCGGTATGGATGAAACCGCTGAGGGCAGCCATCGCCATGTTGAACGTATGCCCTGCAATAACCACAAATGCAGCAAGTATAATGCCCAGCAGCGGTATTCCCATCTGATGAAGCAGCATTCCTGCTATCTGATTGATAACCTGCGCAATTATTGCGCTGGAAAGGGCAAGAGCGAAAAGCCTTGAATATGAAAGCACATCTCCAAGAAGGTTGACTATGCCATACATCGCATATGCTCCAAGTCCTATCTTGCCGAATCCTTTCGCCGAACGCCCTCCCATTATGAATATCAGGAGAGAGCCGGCTGCGAGCATATAGATAAACACTTTGTCGAGCGGGCCGTTCAAATCGTAAAGAGCCCCGTTAAGCAGATAATGATTGAACAGCCATGGAAAAAGACCAGCAGTGGCAAGCAGCCAGCCGGACTGATCAAGGACAGCCGCGAATTTTTCCCCGGCTTTCCATCGTTTCACCAGGTTTACTACTATTCCAGCGGTCAGCTGTACCAGTCCCAGCCCCAGTGTAAGGTAAAGAAAATGCTTTGATACCGCGAACCCTTCCTGTCCGGCCTGTCCCGGTTGATACCCCGGAAGCATACCGTTGAGAAGATTAGCCGGAGCCTGAAGGAAAGCGGGGAGGCTGTCAAATGATATCCCGAACCAGCCTCCAAGGAAGATGCCGACGAAAATACTGGCCAGCCCGCCCTGGAAAAGTAACTGGAACAATCTTGGATTCCCATGTCTTTTCCGGACCAGATACCATCCGGCGGCACAGCCAAGCGCAAGCGCTATCCCGTAACCGGCATCTCCTATGCAGATTCCAAAAAAGAAAGCATAAAACGGAGCCATCAAGGGGGTCGGGTCCGGATCACTTCTTGTCGGCTGACCGTACATGTCGGTAAGCAGAGTATAGGGCGCTGCTGTTTCCTTTTCCGTCAGGGGGGAGGGGGGTATCTCTCCTTCTTCCGGTTCAATCTCCTCAACAGAAACTTCTCCAAGTTTTCCAAGGTTCTCGCTGAAACTCTTCAGGTCAGCAGTACGGATCCACGCTTTGAACAGATAAACATGTGAGCTTGAGTAGCCGGATCTTGTCGCGGCCGTCCGCTCAAGAAGCAGGCAGGCCGCATCCAGAAGAGTACGGAATCTTCCTGTTTCCAAAGCCAGTTTTACAGCTCTGTCATGAAGAGCGGACATTCTGTTTTTGATAAGTTCTATCTTCTTACGGGCGGCTTCAAGCAGATCGGGAACCATTCCGGTGCGTATACCGAAATCCTGCTGTGCGAATCCCAGTTCGGAAAGAGCCTGCATTACGTCTCTGGTAACCGACTCATGCGTGACGGCAACAACTTTCTCCGTTTTGTTTTCTTTCAGCACAACCTCCAGATGAAACAACGGATTCTCTTTCTCCAGAAGATGAGCTTTCGCAATAGCATCTTTTTCAAGCGTTCCCGCAACCAAACAGCTATCGCCTTTACTTCGCAGTTCCTCAAGGGGAACGGGAAGATCCTTCCAGAACTGAAGGAATAGTTCCTCCTGCATCAGTTCTTTCAACGCTCCTTCAAGCTTGGCTTTCTGCACAGCAACGAACCATGCCCTTCTGGCGTCCTCAAGCAGGCGTTTATCCTGAAGGAGAGCCATAAGTTCTTTTTCGCTAAGCGAAGGCGGTTGCGAACGGGCAACTTCAACTTCCCCCCTGGTTTCCTCGCGAAGGAAAAGAATCGCCTTCTCAAGACCGGATATTTCCTCAACCAGGTCTTCGGTGTTAATATCGGCGGGTTTGAGAAAATCCTCATTTTCGGGAATATCCAATTCGGACAGATCTATGAGATGCACCTTTCCGGAGGCTTCAATGGAATTGAGAACCATTTCCTTTGTGAGTGAATGGCAGAGAATCTCAATTTTTGAAACAGCGTCCAGGCTCATCTGTCGGTACTCCCGCTGTTGAGGATATATTCTTTGAGACTTGCTGTCGCTGCTTTCTCAAGCATATCATCTTTCTCAGTAAGAAGGCTGAGTTTATCTTCCGTTTCTCCTGAC
>JBDLJP010000069.1:0-8842 GCA_039714295.1 Candidatus Fermentibacterota bacterium | reverse complement strand
CTGCAGCTGTTGATGTCGCTGATTTCTTCCTTCAATCCGGCTCACTGGTAGTTTCCACCAGAGGAAATGCGGTTGGTGAAGACTATTACTATACGACAGGCAGACAGACTTTTAACGGCGATCTTATTCTACTGGTCGACGGCGGAAGCGCCAGTTCATCGGAGATAGTTGCCGGCGCACTTCAGGATAATAACGCAGCCATACTCATCGGAAGCAGGACTTATGGAAAAGGATCGGTTCAGACTCTGATGGATCTCGGTGAATTTCCAAATCTGGGGCATTACGGTGTAAAACTGACCACCGCGAGGTATTTCACTCCGGATGGCAGAAGTATTGACAGGACACTGAACGATGAATTCCTGACTGGCTCCGAGGATACGCTGGAAAACTGGGGAATTGTACCTGATATTACGGTGGAAATGCGCGAAGTATCCGGCTCCCTTCCCATTGAGCTTTACGCCGCGTCAGTGTTCTTCAACTATGCTACCGATTACGTACTCGAGCATGATATCGATGCGGATTTCTGGCCCGACAGTTCGTGTGTCTCTGAATTCAGGAATTATCTGACTGAAGAAGGTTTCGAATGGGAAGATGGTGAATTCAGCGATAACCTGTTTTACATTGAACGATCACTGTTTACGGAGATCGCCGCTAGAACATGGGATCGGGAGATGTACTACAGGATGATGACTCCTCATGATGAAACGGTCCAGAGAGCTCTGCAGTATTTCAGGGACGGCGAGTAGTGAAAATTAAATTCGGCACCTCCGGCTGGCGGGGCATTATTGCGCGTGAATTCACCTGGGAGCGGGTTAACCGCGTAGTAGACGCAATAGGGCTGCTGCTGCACAGGGAAGGGAGAAACAGTATCGTGATCGGCGGTGATTGCAGGTTTCTCTCTCCGGAACTTGCGGAGTCAACTGCCGAACGGATGGCTGAATACGGATTCAAAGTCATACTGTCCCGGGGACCCTGCCCCACGCCTGTTCTCTCTCACGCCTGCATAAAGGGTGGACATGGCGGCGTTATCAATTTCACGGCAAGCCATAATCCTCCGCTTTACAACGGGATAAAATTCAGCCCATGGCATGGCGGTCCTGCCCAGAGCGGTGTTACTGCCATAATTGAAAATCTGATCGAAGAGGGAGGCAAACCGGAAAAGGGCTCCGGTTCAGTCGTGCAGAAGGACCTGAGAATTGATTATTCAAGTGATATTCGGAAATATCTGAACGCTGACGCTTTCATGAACAGCGGTTTGAAGGTTGTATACGATGCTTTCTCAGGAGCGGGATCGGATCTCCTTGACCGCATTCTGGTTGAACTCGGGGCTTCAGTTCGCGTAATCAACGGGATGAGAGACCCTCTCTTTGCGGGCAGACAGCATCCTGAACCCGGAGAGAGCGGTACTGCCGATCTTGCATTTCAGGTCGTTTCCAGCGGAGCGTCCCTGGGGGTTGCTACCGATGGTGATGCGGACAGATTCGGAATAATAGACGAAAATGGCAAGTTCGTCTCACCTCATGATTTTCTTCCCCTGCTTCTGAATTATCTTGTGGAAGTCAAAGGTTACACCGGAACTGCCGTCAGATCGATAACCACCGGCAGCCTCATGGATAGAGTTGCCCTGGATCACGGGCTTGAAACCGTGATTACTCCTGTAGGATTCAAGTACCTCGGAGCGGAGATGCTTTCCGGAAATGTGATTCTCGCTGGTGAAGAAAGCGGTGGTCTGTCCATCATGGATCATGTACCTGAAAAAGACGGAATACTTGCGTGTCTCCTCGCAGCGGAAATGGTATGTGCCGGTGGCAGAGGTCTTACCGCGCAGCTTGATGACCTCTGGAAAAAGTACGGAAGGGTTTATGTGTCGCGTGTTGACCTTCAACTTGATGATTCTATTACAGAGCATATTACAAATAGCTATTTTGAATCTGATCCATCTTCGATTGCGGGACTGGCTGTTGATTCTATCGACCGGATTGATGGTGTAAGGATGGTTCTTGAAGGCGGTGACTGGGTACTCATAAGACTATCCGGGACGGAACCGCTGGCCAGGATTTACGTTCAGTCCGATTCTTCTGAAAAAAGAGATGATATTCTTGAAAGAGTATCCGCTGAATTTCAACGCATGAAAGATCCCGGATGATACTCGATACCGAAAAACTGATAATTGACCTTAAGAGTCTTTCCCGGGGTATAAACAGGGGAGTATTCAGTATACCGCTTGAAAAGGTCGAATGGAATATTGAAGATGTGAAGCCGATGGATTCTCAGGGAACTCTGGAAATTGAAGTTGATTACGGAGACGATGCTGTCCTGTGCAGCGGCTGGCTTGACGCGAATTTCCGGACCCCCTGCGCAAGATGCCTTGAACCTACCGGCTTCGCTGTCAGTGAGGAAATCTACCGTGAATACGCCTGGAGCCCTGACCCCGCATCCGAGGAACAGAGAGAAGTTATATCTCAATCCGGCCGGCTTGACATACTCGCTGCCGTCCGGGAAGCAGTTATACTTTCGATCCCCGGCAAACCGCTGTGCTCTCCTGACTGTGCCGGAATTTGTTATAATTGAGTATATTCCTGAATAGCATTCTTTATTTAATCAAGAGAAAATGTCATTGAGATGACCAAGAGGAAATGAGAAGGAACTATGCCTGTACCAAAAAGAAGACATTCATCTACAAGAAGAGATAAAAGAAGAGCAAACGATGCTCTGAAAGAGAAATCTACCAGCAATTGCCCACAGTGCGGTGAGCCGCGGATCCCGCACAGGGTCTGCAAACACTGTGGTTTCTACGATGGCAGACAGGTCATCGCGCCGGAAGAGGGGTAATCGTCTGGAATTCTCGCTCATGATAGGTTCCGACGTTGTCTGAGCCGATAAGAATCGCCGTAGATGCCATGGGGGGAGATAATGGCCCTTCAGTGATAGTACACGGGGCGGTAGAGTTTTTCAGAGACTGCAATAAATCAACCACAGAAAATGTGGCTATCACACTGGTCGGCGACAGAGACGTGCTTTCAAGACTTCTGTCCAGAAGCAAGGGAGCCAGACTGCCCATCACCATACAGCACGCTTCCCAGGTAATAACCATGAACGACCATCCCGCTGAAGCTCTTAAAAGTAAACCGGACAGCTCCATGGTTGTTATGGCGGGTCTCCAGAAAAAAGGTTTAGTGCAGGGGATGGTAAGTGCCGGCAATACCGGAGCCATGATGGCTGCCAGCCTGTTTGCGCTTGGAAGAATAGAAGGCGTTCCCAGACCGGCAATAGCTGCCACTATTCCAACCCAGAAAAATCCCATCGTCATGCTTGATGTGGGAGCCAATATCGGGTGCAACAAAAACCAGCTGTTGCAGTTTGCCCTTATGGGAAAGGCTTATTCGAAATCTGTTTTTGGTATAGATAACCCCAGAGTATCACTGCTTAACGTAGGTCATGAAAAAACCAAGGGACCTGCAGTGAATCAGGAAGTTTACGGTATGCTGGAGGATTCCGAACTGAATTTCATAGGTAACATAGAGGGTGACGGCATATTAAAAGGAGAAGCCGATGTTATTGTCTGTGACGGGTTTACTGGCAATATCCTTCTTAAGACCTTTGAGTCGATAGCTGACCTGGTGGGAGGGTCGCTCTACCTTGAAATGAAACGCCATTGGGCTTCCAGAGCCGGATATCTACTTATGAGACATTCATTTTCAAAACTCTGGGAAAGGCTGGATTCTGCCGAATACGGAGGGGCTCCTTTGCTCGGGTTGAATGGAGTCTCCATAGTAGCCCACGGCAGCAGTACCGCGAAGGCGATTAAGAACGCTATCGCTGCTGCCTGTGATTTCTATCGAAGCGGGGTAAGCGACAAAATCCGCGAGGAGATCGGTCGTACGATAACTTGAGATTGGAGAAACGTTGAGCAGGAACGCTTATATAGTAGGAACAGGCCTTAAGGTCCCTGATGGTATACTCACAAATGCTGATCTTGAAAAAATGGTTGACACTTCCGATGAGTGGATTACCAAAATGACCGGTATACGGGAACGGCGGAAAACCGACGATTCCACAGCAACCTCCGACCTTGTGACAGTGGCAGTTGAGAACGCCATGAAGATGGCGGGATGGAAGCCGGAGGATGTTCAGACTATAATCGTGGGAACCGTCACTCCGGATTACTCATTCCCCTCAACTGCAGCGCTGGTTGCTGACAGGCTCGGAATGGGAAAGATACCAGCCTACGATTTTGAAGCGGGCTGTACAGCCTTTATTTACGGTCTGGTGCAGGCAAAAGCGTTCATTGAATCAGGGATGATCGATAGAATGATAGTAGTGGGCTCTGACTGCCTGACCAAGATCACCAACTGGACTGACAGATCGAGCTGCATTCTTTTCGGTGATGGAGCAGGAGCGGTTGCAGTATCATCTGAGGGACCGGGCGGAAGACTGGGAGGGTATCACTGGGGAAGTGACGGCTCTCTGGGTGAACATCTGCTGCAGCCTGCAGGAGGAACGAAAAAGCCGGCTTCTCATGAAACGATAGATAACAATGAACATACCATTCATATGAACGGCTCAAGGATTTTCAAGCATGCTGTACGGGCAATGCATGAATCATGCATGAAAGCTCTGGAAATGGATGGAACGCAGAAAAAGGATGTGGATCTTCTCATATCTCACCAGGCGAACCTGAGAATAATCGACGCAACCGCCAGATCACTCGAACTCGAGCCTGAACAGGTTTATATTAATATCCAGAAGTACGGCAATACATCTGCTGCTTCTATTCCCATGGCCCTTGATGAAGCTGTGAGGGATAACACGATAAAGGACTCAGACACAGTTGTTCTTGCAGCGTTCGGTGCCGGACTTACATGGGGCGGAATGATACTGCACTGGTAGTAGCAGGCAGGGAGGTAATTATGCAGAAACTTGTTGTGGTGACCGGTGCGGCAAGGGGTATCGGGTATTCGATTTCCGAAAAACTTATCAAATCCGGCTGGTCAGTCGCAGGTTGCGATGTTCTGAAGGACGATCTCATGGCGGCATCCGATAAACTCGGGGATTCTTTCAAACCCTGGGTTCTTGACATTACAGATGAGAAAGCAGTGCAGGAAACCAGCGCCGGGATAGAGAAGGAACAGGGGCCTGTGTTCGGGCTGGTGAACAACGCCGGCATTACGCGTGATGGTCTTATCATGCGGATGGAAAAAAAGGACTGGGATATTGTTCTCAATGTTAATCTTACCGGTGCATTCCTCATGTGCAGGGCTTTTTCCCGCGGCATGCTGCGGCAGAAAGAGGGATCCATAGTCAATATTTCTTCCGTCGTGGCTCTGCTCGGAGCGCCGGGACAGGCGAATTACGCATCAACGAAAGCCGGTCTTCTGGGTCTTACGCGCTCCCTCTCGCGGGAGTACGCCGCTAGAAACATTCGTGTAAATGCTGTAGCGCCGGGATTTATCGAAACTGAAATGACCAGGGATCTGCCTGAAAAAGTCAGGGAAGACTATGCAGACAGGGTTCCGATGAAGAGAATGGGACAACCGGATAGCATTGCTGATGCCGTCCATTTTCTACTTGATGATGTTTCATCTTATATTACCGGCATAGTACTTCCGGTAGATGGTGGATTGACAACGTAAGAAAGGAATTTGAATATGTCGCTTGAAAGCCGTGTATCCGAAATCATAATCGACAAGCTTGGAGTTAAACCCGAGCAGGTAACAATGGAAGCGCAGTTTGATACAGATCTTGGAGCTGATTCAATTGATCAGTACGAACTCATCATGGGTTTTGAAGATGCTTTTGGTCTTCGGATTGATGAAGACGAGGCAACAAAGCTTACCACGGTTGGTAAAGTTATTGATTACCTGAAGACAAAAGACCTCGATCAGTAGCTGTTGATTCTAGTATTTGACCGCACCGCAGTCAGTACACTGCGGTGCGGTACTGCAGAGATGGATTGTAGAGTGTTTACTTCTTAATGACAGAGGATTGATTCTATGCAAAAGCGTGTTGTGATCACTGGAGCCGGAGTGATAGGGCCTATCGGCAAAACGGCTTCCGAAAACTGGAAAAACGCTATATCAGGGATAAGCGGAGTCAGGAGAATGACTATCGTCGATCCGGAGAATTTCACCAGTCAGATAGCTGGAGAGGTGAAGGATTTCGATCCGCTGGATTATCTGGACAGAAAAGTGGCTAAGAGAACAGACAGGTACACTCAGTTTGCCATGGTTGCTGCCCGGGAAGCCTTCGCTGAATCAGGCATAGAAAACAAAATAGACCCTGCCAGACTGGGTGTTATCATTGGATCCGGCATCGGCGGTATCACAACCCTCGAACGCGAGCATAAAGTTGCCCTGGAACGGGGTGTCAACAGGATTAACCCTTTCTTCTGCCCCATGATGATAAGTAATATCGCCGCGGGAAGAGTGGGAATTGACCTCGGAGCAAAGGGTCTGAATCTCTCAACTGTAACCGCCTGCGCAAGCAGCGGTCATGCCATTGCCGTAGCGATGGATATGATCAGACTGGGAAGGGTGGACGCCATTCTTGCCGGCGGCTCTGAAGCACCGCTTACGCTTACCGGGGTTGGAGGATTCTGCCAGCTCAAGGCACTTTCCACAAGAAATGACGATCCCCAAACCGCTTCACGACCCTTCGATCGTGACCGTGACGGCTTTGTTCTGTCAGAGGGCGGCGCTGTTGTCATGATGGAGGAACTGAATCATGCAGTAGAGCGCGGGGCAGACATTATCGCTGAAGTATCGGGTTCCGGAATGACTTGCGATGCGTTTCATATTACAGCACCTGCTGAAAACGGGGAAGGTTCAGCCAGGGCGATGAAACTTGCTATTGAGGATGCCGGTATCAAACCGGAAGATGTCGGATATGTGAACGCTCACGGAACATCGACACTCCTGAATGACATCAACGAGACGAGAGCCATAATGACGGCACTTGGTGTCGGGGAAGCTATGAAAACTCCCGTTTCCTCCACCAAGTCCGTTACCGGACATATGCTGGGAGCTGCCGGTGCTGTAGAGGCGATATTCACCGCCTTCGCTCTGCGTGATGGTATTCTGCCTCCAACTGCTACTCTGCAGAACCCTGGTGAAGGCTGTGATCTCGATTATGTTCCCGGAGAAGCACGGAAAGCTGATATCATGTACGCCCTTTCAAATTCACTTGGCTTCGGCGGGCATAATGTTACGATTGCTCTGAAGAAGTATTCAGGAAAGTAATTCTATGACCGGAGATCCGGTGCCTGAGGCTGAGGAGATACTGAAATACCGGTTCAACGACCGCAGGCTTCTTGAAAGGGCGTTGACTCACAGTTCCGTCACAAATTCAAGCTCTCCGGGAAACGATTATGAAAGACTGGAGTTCCTGGGTGATGCTGTACTGGAACTTGTAACAAGGGAGTATCTCCTGAATAAGTTTCCGGATGAAGCAGAGGGAGTTCTGACCCGGAGGAAGATAAGGATTGTTCAGAAAGGGAATTTGTCAGAGCACGGCAGAAGGCTTGGTCTTGACAATCTGGCTCATGTAGGCAGGAGTTTTGTGAATTCTGGCAGCGCACTTGAATCTGTAACAGCCGATATTGTTGAATCCGTCATAGGCGCTATGTACGTTGATTCCGGTCTTCAGTCGGCTGGAGAATTCATTATACGGGAGATTCTAAAGCAGTCAGATAATTCCGGTCCCCTCCCGGATGCCCGCAGTGAGCTTCAGGAATACTGTCAGGCAAGGGGATTAGACCTTCCGGAATACACTCTTTCCAGCCGGAGCGGTCCGGATCATAATCCAGTTTTCAAATTTACAGTAAGCATTGAAGGTAAATATGCGGGGAAGGGAACCGGAGCTACCCGTAGAGCGGCCTGTGGAAAGGCAGCTGAGAGTGCATTGAAAAACATCGAGAGGATGGTTTAGAGTGAATTATTATCTTTCTGAAGAATTGAACGATTTGAAGGAACTCTGCGCGCAGATAGCGGAGAAATACATCCTTCCAGTTCGCGCGGAGCTGGATGAGGAGAACAAGTTTCCCCGTGAGATCATTACGATTATGGCAGACAGTGATCTTAACGGCATCTATATTCCCGAAGAATACGGAGGTGTCGCGGAGATGTTCGGCGGCGGCTCCATGGCTCTCACCGTTGCGACTGAGGAACTGAGTAAAGCATGCGCGGGTGTTGCAGTATCCTATGCCGCCAACGCCCTTGGTGCTATGCCGATCCTTATTTCAGCATCTGAAGAACAGAAAAAGAAATACCTTCCCGATCTCGCTTCGGGAAAAAAGCTCGCGGCTTTCGCTCTGACGGAATCTGAAGCCGGCAGTGATGCCGGAGGAGTTAAGACAAAAGCTGTGAAAGACGGAGACGACTATATACTCAACGGAACCAAGCAGTGGATTACAAACGGCGGTGAAGCTCAGATATACACGGTTATCGCCCAGACCGATCCATCCAGAGGAACCAGGGGGCTTTCCGCGTTCATAGTTGAAGAGGGAACTCCGGGATTCAGCTACGGCAAAAAAGAGGATAAGATGGGTATCAGAGCATCCTCAACCATGGAACTGATCTTTGAGGATTGCCGTATACCTGCAGAAAACCTCATCGCGAGGGAAGGACATGGATTCCTGGTTGCTATGAAAACCCTTAACAAATCCAGACCCGGGGTGGCGGCGCAGGCCGTCGGTATCGCACAGGGAGCTCTTGATGAGGCGGCAAGGTACGCTTCCGAAAGGGTGCAGTTCGGTCACAGGATCGATTCCTTCCAGGGGATTCAGTTCATGCTTGCCGAGATGGCAGTGCAGGTTGAAGCTGCGAGAGCACTTGTGTACAGTACT
>JBDLJP010000068.1:0-8864 GCA_039714295.1 Candidatus Fermentibacterota bacterium | reverse complement strand
TCCGGCCTTAACTAGTTTCTTGAGCTTCAAAAGCCAGCCCAGGGGACCGACAAAGGGGAGATTCAGACATATATCCTCCTCGTACAGGTTGGCTGCCCTGTAAAAAGTGACAAGCCTGCTTTCATGACCCAATGCTACGTGTCCACGGACAAACAGATCGATAGTTCCCGTATAGTTCTGCGGGGACAGATGCAGTATCTTCATGCTGCACTTTTTCCGGTTTGCCGACTTTTCCTCAGTGCAAGTATCCCGGCTGCGGCAAGAACCGATGCAGCTGTTATCTGCGCAAGAACCCCTGTCCAGATTGATTTACCGACGGATGCTGCCGCCGTCGCACAGAAGATATCCGGTACACCGACGCTGAAATTTCTGAATGTAGAAATCAGTGGAGAGGAGGACCAGCTCCAGAGTACTGCCTGCCGGGAAGGTTCATCGAAAAGGTCAGCACCGCTGGCCTGCTCGAGCAGGCTGGGATTACTCCAGAAGGCGGGAATACAGATGATAATGCCAAGTATTGCGATCACCCGGAAAAGCTTCCCCCCCGCGCCCCTGAATGAGAGCGGTAGAAGCAGAAACGGCAGCGTTGTAAAAAGGAATCGGGGCCCCCATCCTGTGCCGCCGGACCAGTCATGAAGCATTCCATGAAAAATCAGGGATAGTGCAAATGGGGTCCAGAGTCTCCAGTCCTTCTGAAAAAAGAGCGCGAAGATACAGAGAGGAGCATAAAACAGAAGCCCCTTGCCCGGACTAAAAAGAAGCCCGGGGATACCGCCCTTAAAAGGTTCCAATACAATTGCGGGATCCTGACCGTGACCGTCAAGGAATGGGTTCCCAAATCTGTACCAGTTCAGGAAGAGCAAAAGGAGAATAAAGGGAACAAGCCCGCTGATGATCTTTTTCATGCCCTTCAAATCCGTCCAGAACAGAGGAAGAAGAAGCAGGCTGTCTGCCCTTACAAGAATGGCAAAACCGAGACAGAGACCGGCCGTGAACAATCTATCATTCAGGTAAAAGTAAAAACCTGCCATGACAGCTGCGGCGGCAGCGGTAACATCGAAAGTTATCTTTCCGTAAACAAGAGCCATTCCGCATACGGCAATGGCCGTAAATCGCAGAACTGGCACATCGGAGGACTTCTTAACAGCGGAGGCGTACCAGAATCCGATCAGCGCAAGACTGAAACCAGCGTTCAGCAACGCTATTACCAGCTTGCCGCCATTCAATCCCAGAAATTGTCCTGCAATTGCTGCCGGGATAAGCAGTATCGAGAAACCCGCACCGTGGGGAACGAATAGACCGGGTCTGGTGCCTTGAATTATCCAGCCGAAATCCCCTGAAACGGTCATAAAGGATCTCTGACCGGTAAATGACCCGGCAACCTCGTACTGCGCGAGTACATCCGTCGTGTACATCCTTCCTCCGAAAACAAGTACGAGCAATGCCGCCCATATAAGAATCAGAGCCCGGAGACGGGATTTATGAAGCGGTTCCACTAAACGGTTCCGAACAGTGTGTTTCTGAAAATACCTCTCGCTGAAAAAGATTCCTTGAACCTGCAGAGACCGTGGTTGATATCCATATTGAGGGTAAAGGTGCCAAGATCCATATAATGATACCCCATCTGCTTGGCCCACCTTATGACTTCCATGTAAACCAGATTGACAGGTCTGAGTGCCTGGTGTTCCTGGTCATGGGAAATATAGAAGGCAAGTGTGACCCTTGGATTGCAGTGGAACATGATCATTCCGGCAAGAACCTCTCCAGCCTCCATAGCTACAAACTGTGTGACATGATCTCTTCCCAGCAGGCTTCGGAGTCTTTCAAGCTCTTCAAGAGAATGGGTAGGTTTGACATTATGACGCTGCTGAAGATTGGATTCAAGTACATGATAAAAAAGAGGAAAATCCGGGTTTTCTTCAACCGTTACGCCGCTTCTGACCGCTTTTCTCACACCTCTCAGGGCGGATGAGCGAAAACCGAGTCTGAGTTCCTCTCCCAGTCTGCCGAGATCGATTACCGCTGTCAGTTCTCTTTTTCTGTATTCGAATCCACGCTTGATAAGGGAGAACTCCAGGTAGTTGTGCGGTCTGCGGTAATAGACTGTCGGAGGAGGCGTCAATTCAATACCGCGGAATCCCTGAGACCTGCAGTAGGATATGAGTTCATCCACTATTTTCTCGATTTTGCTCAGACCCGCGGAATCATTGAACACCGGACCGCCGTAGGAGGCTCCGGGATAGGATCTGAACCATACCCCGTCCTCCCTGTCAGTCAGAGCTCCGGGAATAATGGATTCAATACCATTTTTGCTTTCAACAATAAGGTGGTGGTTCCTGAATCTGTCTTCCGGATGATAATCCAGAAAATCGGGTGAGTGGAAAATGGTACCATTGTTGGAGCGCAGGACGAAATTCGTCCACTCGTCTCTGTCATGAAGTTCAATCTGCCTTATGGTATTCATCTTACAAGTGCGATCTTGCATTTAACAAGTTCATTACCCCTCTCAACCAGTACAAAATAGACGCCGCTGGCCAGAGCAGCTCCGTTCAGCGACCCGTCCCATGTCCAATTCTCCCAGCTGTTCGCCGGAACAGAGCCCAGGTATTCTCCCGTCAGTGAGAAAAACCTGACCTCGATCTGTTCTGCAGGTCCTGACCATACTAAGTGGAGTTCTTCCTCAGCGGGAAGGTAAGGCTGCGGATAGAATAACAGATCTGAGTTATCACCAGGGTTCTGCTGAGTAAGAATTGACCACAGACCAACAACTGAGGAGAAGTAGAGAGTTCCATTCTCAGGGTTGATCAGGCTGAATTCATTCTCCACTCTGTTTGTTGAAATGTAAATTGAATTTGAATTGGTGAATTCGGTTAAACTCCCCCCGTCAATACTGTAAATCGCAGCCTCAGTCATACACCAGATCACTCCGCTGTTGTCCACCTGGATACTCTTAACCGACCCGGATACTCCTGCTATGTCGACAAATATGTCACCGTTCCAGCGGGATATCCCGTTCCCGGTTCCGACCAGAATATCCCCGTTCGTATCCCTTGCAAAACAGAAAACCTTATTGGAGGAAAGTCCCCAGGAAGTACTGAATGCCTGTCCGTATCCGGGGTACCATGTATCCGAGGATTTATCAATGGGATCTCCTCCGTGAACAAGAAGCTGGCATCCATTTTCTGACGCGAACGCTATCCATAGACTGTCGTCTCCGCATGGAAATACCATCTGAATATTCTTATAAGCCAGACCATCACTCTCGACCCGGGTAGTCCACTGAAGGCTGCCCTCCTCAGGTTCACCTGATATTGCAACGATTCCGCTGGGTTCATCCGGTGTTTCCCAGAATGCTTCCTGAGCAACCAGCAGGACTCCGGATTGCGATGCCAGCATTACTACCTGATTATTAAGAATAGGTGAAACGATCTGAACTACCTCAGGACGAAGGCCTGAAAGCGAATCTGAAACGTAAGTGATGATCGTATCATCAGCCATGGTGTATGTTTTCCTGTCGTCAATCCATGTGAGACCCCAGTGGTAGGCTCCTGTCCAGATTCCGGAACATCCGGATTTCGCTGCCGAGTAGGTTCTGAGAGAATGCGGCATATCAGCGGTTCGATTGCTGAATGCGGTCCAGCCGCTGTCGGGATAGAACGCCATCAGACCGTTTCGATGACTGCCCAGGTAAATTCTCTCTTCATCTATCGCCATCTGATAGCAGCTGGGACAGCTCATTCCCGGAACCGGAAGGTTCTGCCACATTCCGTTATCAAGATAACCCAACCCGTTACCCGTATCACTGCAGTTTACAGAAATCCAACCATAACCGCACCATATTACTCCTGAAACCTCGCGGAGACATGAAGCATAGCTTGCATCCGGGTAACCTGATCCGTAAATCTCCCAGTTACTGCCATTGTACAGACGGATATCCCTGGTGGCGGCGATGAGACCGTCTTCGTTAACAAGCAAACCGGTTACTGCCGAATCAGTGCTGGCTGAATAGTCCAGCAGCCGTACCCAGCTGTCACCGACCATCTGAGAAACTCCGCCGGAGCCGTATCCGAAAACTGAATCGGATGATGATATGTAAATATCCTCTATTCCAAGAACCAGTGTTGAATCCTCATAGCTTGTCCAGGAATCCGGATTGAAAATGCTGCCGCCCATATCAAGGGAGTACACTCCCCTGTCGGTTGCAAAGTATAGAGTACTGTCGATACCGGTAATATCCGTGACCTTGGTGGCAGTAAAGGCTCAACCTGTGAGAGCCGCATCAATGGGAAGAAAACCTTCGCTGCTGCCACGCGAAAGCCCGCCATCTGAGCCGACCCAGACATCCCCGCCGCCAGCACTTACAGTCTAGATGTAACCGGACCCCGGGATACCCTCATAGGATGTGAAAACCTCCCAGGTATTATCCTCCTGCAGAAGAGCTAATCCTCCTCCGCCCGTAGCAACCCACAGATCAGAATCATCAAAATGCAGATCTACGGCACTTATCCAGGGCATCTGATCCGGGTATGAAAGGCTGTCCAGCCACCCGTTCAGCGGATCGTAATGTATTATACCTCCGGCGGTCGCGCACCATATGGTTCCGTCATCGTCCGGCACAATAGAGAATATGTAGGATTGCGAGGTTTCGAAACCCCAGTTGAAGGAAATGCTGCCCATGACAGCAAGAGCCAGGCATGATGCTATCATATCAGTAAATACCTCTCAGAATAGCCATGGAAAACGAAGATGCCATACCATCCATACAGCTTCCCAGACGATGCTTTTAGTCATTTTAGAAGTCCCGGCATGTCTGTCGACAAAGATTATTGGAACTTCCTTGATGGAGCAGCCTGCATTGAAAAGTTTGTAAGTAACCTCAATCTGAAACGAATAACCGTCAGACTCAATATCAGTCAGGTCAAGTTTCTTCAGAGCTTCCCGTCTGAATGCCTTGAAGCCGCCTGTAGCATCTTCCACGGGCAATCCGGTTATCAGTTTGGTGTACCTGTTCGCGAACCAGGAGAGAAGAAGCCTTGAGAGAGGCCAGTTCACCACATTGACGCCGCAGCAATACCGGGAGCCAATTGCAAGATCGGTTTCTCCAAGGGCATCGACCAGTTCCACGACTTTCTGAGGCTTATGCGAAAAGTCAGCATCCATCTGAACAATTGGATCGAATTCATCCTGTTCAAGAGCCCACTGAAAACCGGCGATGTATGCCTGCCCAAGGCCTGCCTTCTGCGGGCGGCTGAGAAGATGTACTCTGCCGGTTGGCTCGAATTCCCGAACGGCATCTCCTGTTCCGTCCGGGCTATTATCATCTACCACAAGAATATCAGGCTTAACAGACAGATCAAGGAGAATCGGAATCAGATTTCTGATATTCTCGAGTTCGTTGTATGTAGGAACAACAATCAAAGGTGTTTTCAATAGTCCTCCGCTTTCTATATTTGGTTTAATATAATTATTCATTGCAGAACAGGTACAGTATATTTTCTTCAATCCGGATGGAGATCATGATTTACAGAACAAAAACTATTGTTATTATGAGTGCATTGCTTTGTGCGCTTCCACTGCATGCATGGAGAGTATTTCCCCTTATCAGTTACAGTTCAACCTCCGGAGTCCTCTTCGGAGGTATCGTCAGCAACAACATGATACCTCCTTTCAAACCCTTTGGTTTCAGCGCGATGGCTTACATGTACACCGATGGAAGCATTTTCGCAGAGCCAACTGTCCTGTTTCCCGCAGGCAACGGTCTTGTAACCCTCAGCGCAAGTTACAAAGTAAGGAAAGAGGTCAAATTCTTCGGATGGGGAAACGGGGGGGACAACGATCTCTACGCAAACTACAATGCTGAAATGCAGGATATCTCCGCATCCTACAATTTCAGCCCTCTATCCGGTCTTACTTTGACCGGTGGTCTTCTCTGCAGACATTCAACAGTATATGACAGATCGGATTCCGAGCTGTGGTCCGATTCCCCCACAGAAGAGTACGGGTCCCGCTGGACAGGGGGACCCTTTGTAGAGAGCACATGGATTATTCCAGCAGGAATCAGCGGCTATGTGTCAGCAGGGGGAGATCTTCAGCTGGGAGACGATGATCCGTATTACAGCGCTGAATGCGCGCTGGCAGTATTCGCTCCAATAGGCAGCTCTACAACTCCGGCTTTCAGGATGAAGATTGAAAGACACATCGGAGCGGCTTCCACACCATTTTCCTATCTGCCCTCCCTAGGAGGCAGTTCGGGGCTCCGGGGATACAGTGACGCGAGATTCGGGGGGAACTGGGTTCTCCTGAGCAATCTGGAATTGAGGCAGAGAATCCTCTCTTTTTCGATTGACGAGAATAATACGATGGATGTCTCCCTGGTTCTGTTCGGGGATGCCGGTCAGGTGGCCGATCACCTGGATGAGTGCCACCTGAACCGATTCCATCTCGATGGAGGTGCGGGTTTGAGATTATCAATGCCGGGCGGTGCCTCTTTAAGGGTAGATTTTGCCAAATCGCCAGAGGGACTGGGTATACAGATGGGTCTCGGAGAGCTATTCTGATAAACACCATGAAAGGTACTGATAATGAATCACGCATTTCTGAAAAAACTTCCAAAAACGGATCTTCACCTGCATCTGGACGGTTCTATAAGATTAAAAACTCTTATCGAACTGGCACGGGAATCCGGGGTTGAGCTTCCCTCCTACACTGAAGAGGGTCTCAGAGAGACAATTTTCAAAGATAATTACAGAGATTTGAACGAATATCTTACAGGCTTCGCATACACTAATGCAGTCATGAAGACCAGAGAACAGCTTGAACGCATCAGCTACGAAGTCGCGGTTGATAACCAGCTGGAGGGCGTGAGGTATATAGAGGTCAGATTCGCTCCGCAGCTGCACGCATCCGACGACATGAACATTATCGACTGCATCCGGGCGGTGAATGACGGTCTTCTCCGCGCCAAGGAAGAGTTCAACAGCCGCAGGGAGGTTATCGACGGTCTGGAACCTCCTTTTCATTATGCGATCATCTCCTGCGCGATGAGGTTTTTCACTCCCGCGTTCTCAGAGTGGTATAGAAAGTTTTTTCAGATGCACAGTTTCTCTGAGAAAGAGAATGTGTTCGCCCTCGCATCTCTGGAGCTTGAGGAAGCAGTTGCCATAGCACGATGGGAAGAGGATCTTCCAGCTGTTGGTATAGATCTTGCCGGCGCGGAAGCAGGCTGGCCGGCACTAAATCATCTGGAAGCTTTCACGAAAGCCAAAGGACATTTCCTCAGAAAAACAGTCCATGCAGGCGAGGCGTACGGGCCGGAAAGTATTTACCAGGCGATCACTGATCTTTACGCCGAACGGATAGGTCACGGTCTTACCCTCCTTGATCCTTCTGCTGTAAGATCCAGGTATATCAGCGACCCTGTGAAATATGTGGATGCACTGGCCAGCTACATAGCGGACAGAAGAATCACTCTTGAAGTCTGTCTTACCTCAAACCAGCAGACTGATCCTGCCTTCAGGGATCTTGCCAATCATCCGTTCAGAAAGATGATGGAAAAGAAACTGTCGGTAACCATCTGCACCGATAATAGAACCATTTCCAACACAACTGTTACGAAGGAGCTTCATAAAGCGGTAAATACCTTCGATCTCACAAGGTACGACCTGAGAAATATTCTTGTTTACGGCTTCAAGAGGAGCTTCTTTCCGGGAAGGTACGATGAAAAGAGGAAATACGTCCGACAGTGTATGGAATACTTCGAAAAGATCGAGCAGGAGTATTTCCAGGAAGAGAACGTTCAGTGAACAGCATCCCTCTCTGGAAATTTCTTAGAGAGTCCATCCTCTCGAATGCTCCATGCGCCCTTCTGCTGACAGTTGAGACAACCGGAAGCGGTCCGGGCAGACAGGGAGCGGCCATGGCGGTTACACACAGCGGCAGAACCAGAGGTACCGCAGGCGGCGGTGTAATGGAACATAAGCTGACCTGCAGAGCGCAGCGGATGCTCGAAAACGGTATCACTTCTCCCGAACTGGTAATTTACGACCACATGAACGGAAACGATCATATCGGAAAAGGAACACCATCCGGTATGATCTGCTCAGGCTCTCAGACTACTGCTGTTTTTCCCATGCACCGGGATATGCTTGAAACTCTAGACCTGATAATCAGTATTCTGGAAAACAGGGGCACAGGTACTCTATCCCTTTCAAGTACCGGTTTGACCGTATCTGACTTCTCCGCGCAGGAGACGGATCATTTTTCAATGACCGGGATGAACGACTGGGAATACAGGGGAACTCTCGGTATACAAGACACCGTCTATGTCATCGGGGGCGGACATGTGGGGCGGGAGCTTGTAAACCTGCTGCAGAGACTTTCCTTTCATTCTGTGATAATTGATGAACGGAGGAGGGATTCCTTCGAAGATCCAGCGTCCTGCAGATGGATAACTGCCCCCTACAGTGAAGCGCACAGTTATATACCGGACGGCTGCCGCAGCTGGGTGGTTATAATGACTCCCTTTCACGGGGCTGATGCCGAAGTACTTAAGAGCCTGTGCGCTAAAAATCTGAAGTATGTCGGCATGATGGCAAGCAGTTCAAAGAAATCAAAGATATATTCGGAGCTGATTCACAGCGGGGTTTCCGAGGAATTTCTGAACAGCGTATACTGTCCCGTAGGATTCTCGATCGGAAGCCGTACACCCGGAGAGATAGCTGTCAGTATCGCCGCACAGCTTATCAAGGTAAGATCGGTAAAGATCGGGGTCGTATCTTGAATTTTGGCATTCGTTAATGTCTTAACAAACCAAATGCCAAAATTCAAGATACGACCCCGATAAGCGATCAAGCAAATTATTTCTCGGA